>CANFYD010000196.1 GCA_947450745.1 Burkholderiales bacterium | reverse complement strand
GCGACGCCGGCCTGTCCGGCTCGGTGGACTTCAGCAGCGCGGCGGTGATTGCCGGCTCACGCGTCGGCCATGACCGCTTGCTCGACAACCTGGGTTTCGGATTCGGCGTCGATGGCAACAAACCGTTTGTGCAGATCACACCCAGGCTGGGCAGCGGCAGCCTCTATTTGGAGTCCGGCACGACACAGGGCCTGATCAGCCTTAACGCCGCAGCGGCCAGCTTGAACCTGGCCGGCATTGAATCACTGATGACCGCCATGACCGCCGCCGTGGCCAGCTCGGCGACCTGCAGCGCCGGCATGACTGCGCTGTTGGCCAGCAATGCACGCATCACGATCGAGGACGGCCTGACGATGACGGGTACTCAAGCCCAGCAAGGACTTTGTTTGATGTTTGAAGGGGTGATTGGCAATTTGCAGGCCCCGTACGGTTCCGTCATGCAAAGCCCGGAGTTGGGGCGCTGCGACTTCAGCGGCAGCTTGCCGGTGTGCAAGATCAGTCTGGTCACGCTGGCGGCGGTGACGAAGGTGTTGCGAGTCGTTGCCAACAACCAAGCGGTGACGCTGCAAAGCGATGGCTGGCGCTTGCTGGGCAATATGCAGGCCATCCAGGCCAACGCGCAGGCACGGGTGCAGAAAATGCAGCGTGTCGATGGCAGTTCGGTCGACAGCTACGCGAGGGCGTTGAGCGTCTCCATCCCGCTTCAGACCGGTTTGCAGTGCGCACGAGTCAGCCAAACCAATCTCAGTGGGTTGGAGCAGACGCTGGCTTACTTCAAGCCCCACAGCGGCGCGACCTTGCTGTCCGTCTGGGCCGTCAGCGCTACTGACGGGCAAGCCAGCGCCAGCCCGACGCAGGGTGCGACGCGTGGCGTTGCCGAGCAATGGTGGCCGATCGTGGCCGGGGCGGATGGCGACGCGGTGGTGCGCAATTTCTACCGCAGCGGCCGCGAGTTGAAGGTCAGCTTGTTCGGCGACACGGCTTGCACCACGGCGTTCACGCCTGCGGGTGGCAGCAGCAGTTTCACGCTTGAATTGGCCGGGGTGCCGCCGCTGGAGGCAGCCATGCCCAGCTTGCCCTGGCCGGTGCTGGCCGCGACGTCAGCCACGGCGCTGGTCGCTTTGAAGGGCGCAGCGAAAGCCAAGATCACTTACACCCCGAGTTGGACCTTCAGCAACGCGGTGCTGGGCCTGGAAGCGGCCAGCCTGTGCCTGGACAGCGGTTGCACGGCCGCCAATCGCTTGGTCGAGTCGGGGGGTTTGACGGCCAGCCTTCGCAGCGCTGCTTTGGCTGCTACGCTGGGCAGTGCGGCGCTGGCCACCACCAGCTTCAAGCAATTGCGGCTGCAAGGGCGCAGCGCCGAGGGCTTGCTGATGCACAGCGACTTTCAAAGTTGCAGCGCAGTGACGGTGGGCCAAATCTGTAAATAAAGCGGCCTCGGGGCCGCGTGAGGACGCGAATGAGCCCTGCCACACCGGATGTCGATGCCAGCGCGCTCGCCCAGCGCTTCATGCAGGAGGGGGTGCGCGATGTGGAGTGCATCTTTCCGGATGTGTCGGGTTACCCGCGCGGCAAGCTGATGCCTGCGGCCAGCTTTGCGCGGCGCAGCGAGTTGCGGATTGCCCAGGCCATTGCGATGCAATGCGTAACCGGTGCCTATTCCTACGACGCGATTTTTGCGGATGCCGACCCGGACGTGCAGCTGCTGCCGGACTACGCCACCCTCAAGCCGGTGCCTTGGGCCAGCCGGCCACGCTATTTGGCCATTCACGATTGCCTGGAAATCAGTGGGCCCTGGAGCGGCCAACTGTGCCCCTTTGCGCCGCGTTCGGTGTTGAAAGCGGTGGTCGAGCGTTATCGCGCGCTGGGCCTGAGCCCGGTGGTGGCACCAGAAATCGAGTTCTACCTGACCGCTGCCAATGTCGACCCGGCCCAAGCGCTGACGCCTCCCGTCGGCCGCAGCGGGCGTGCCGAGGCCGGCCAATCGGCCTTCAGCCTCAATATGCTCAACGAGTTGGCACCGTTCTGGGATGAATTCCATGCCGCCATCGACGTGTTGGGCATCGCCGGCGACACCTGGATTCATGAGGTGGGCGTGACGCAGTACGAGATCAATCTGCAGCACGGCGACCCGGTGGCGGCGGCCGACCAAGCCTTCTTGTTCAAGTACGCAGCCAAGGAAGTGGCGCTCAAGCATGGGCTCAACGCGGTCTTCATGGCCAAGCCGATGGCGGGCCAGGCGGGCAGTTCCATGCATTTGCACCAAAGCGTGGTCGATGCAGCGGGGCGCAACATCTTCAGCCAAGCCGACGGTACGGCCAGCCCACAGTTTTTCCATTACTTGGCCGGTTTGCAGGCTTACACGCCCGACTTGATGCTGATCTACGCTCCGTTCGTCAACTCGTATCGGCGCTATGTGCGCGGCAGCCAGGCACCGATCAATATGCTGTGGGCGCACGACAACCGCACGGCCGGCCTGCGCGTACCGAACAGCGAGCCGGTGGCGCGGCGAGTCGAAAACCGTCTCGCCGGGGCCGATGCCAACCCTTACCTGGCGATTGCCGCCACGCTGGCCGCCGGTTTGGCCGGCATGGAAGAACAGCTCAGCCCCAGTGCCGCACTTGTCGGCAACGGCTACGAGCAAGCGCATCAATTGGCGCGCACCTTTGTCGCCGCGCATCAGCAAATGGCGGACAGCGTGGCCGCGCCGCGTCTGCTGGGTGCCGCTTTCGTTCAGGCTTTTCTGTCAGTCAAGGGCTTGGAGTACGACAGCTATCAAGCTGAAATCAGCGCCTGGGAGCGACGTTTTTTGTTGCCGCAGGCTTGACACGCCAGCCGCCGGGTCGATCACTGCGCTTGTGATGCCCGTGTGATTGCCGTGTGATTCAGGTGGCTTCGGAATCCGCTTCCGGCCCCACTTTGTTGGACAACAGGGTTTCGGTCAGCTCCAACAATTTGGCCGGGCTGAAGGGTTTGGCCAGAAAGAAATTGGCACCGGCTTCCAGCGCCCGGGTGCGGGTTTGCTGGGCGGCGTCGGCGGTCAGCATGACGATGACCGTGTGGGCCAGTGCCGGATCAGCGCGCATCGCGGCGCAGACCTCGATACCGCCCAGTCCGCCGGGCATCATCACATCGAGGAAGACCAGATCGGGTCGCAGCGAGAGAGCCAATTCCAGACCCTGGGTGCCGTTCGGCGCTTCGTGAAGCGAGTGTCCGGTGTCTTCAAGAGACCAGCGGATCAGTCGACGGATGTCCGCTTGGTCTTCGATAACAAGGATTTTCGACGTCATGGACTTGTGCTGGCAGCATGCGGAGGGCGGAGGAGGCGAGAGCATAAGCCGGTTCCTGCCTTGCTGGCATCCGGTATGGCCCCAGCTAGTCGCCGATAGCGTGTGAAAAAGCGCGGAATAAGTCGCGACTCTCGGGGACTTGTTCGGGTTTTCCTTAGAATCGATGCGATTCTGTCCTGTGTAACCCGAGCATCCGAAATGGTCCCCCACCTCATTACCTCTCTGACCGGCCCGACCAATGAGCTGGAGCAGCGAATTCTGGAATCGATGCCCGCTATCGAGCGCTGGTTCCGCTTGGAGTGGATGGAGCACACGCCGCCGTTCTACACCTCGGTGGACTTGCGCAATGCCGGTTTCAAGCTGGCGCCGGTCGACACCAACCTCTTCCCCGGTGGCTTCAACAACCTGACACCGGAGATGTTGCCGCTGTCGGTACAGGCCGCGATGGCTGCGATCGAGAAGATCTGCCCGGAAGCCAAGAACTTGCTGCTGGTGCCCGAAAACCACACGCGCAACAGCTTTTACCTCAGCAGCGTGGCCACCTTGGTGCGCATCTTTACTCAGGCCGGCTTGAATGTGCGCCTGGGCTCGCTGGACCCGGCCATCACCGAGCCCACCGCGCTGCGTTTGGCCGACGGCAGCAACCTGACGGTGGAACCGTTGGTGCGCACGCGCGGCCGGCTAGGTTTGAAGGACTTCGACCCCTGCACGATTTTGCTCAATAACGACTTGTCGGCCGGCGTACCGCGGGCGCTGCAACACCTGAATGAGCAATATCTGTTGCCGCCGCTGCATGCGGGCTGGGCGGTGCGCCGCAAGAGCCACCACTTCAAGGCGTACGAAGAAGTGGCGAAGAAGTTTTCCAAGCTGCTGGGTATCGATCACTGGTTGATCAACCCGCTGTCGGTGCCCTTGAGCCACGCCGACTTCAGCGCCGGCGAGGGCCTGGAAGCCTTGCAGACCCAGGTCGACCTGGTGCTGACCAAGACGCGCCGCAAATACAAGGAATACGGCATCCAGGAGAAGCCGTTCGTCGTCATCAAACCGGACGCAGGCACCAGTGCCGCCGGCTTGATGACGGTCCGCGATACCAAGGATCTGGACGACCTGAGCCGCCGTCTGCGCAACCTGATGGGCGGCAGCGCGGCCGATGAAACGCTCTCGCAACTGCTGATCCAAGAAGGTGTGGTGACGCATGAACGCGTCAACGACGCGGTGGCCGAGCCTGTCGTCTACATGATGGATCGCTATGTGGTGGGCGGCTTCTATCGTGTGCACGCCGATCGTGGCGCGGACGAGAACCTCAGCGCGCCCGGTGCCAGCTTTGTGCCCTTGGCATTCTCGCAAGCGTCGCAACTGCCGCGTCCGGGCGAAAAGCCCGGCGTCAGCGGCCCGAATCGTTTTTATATGTACGGCGTGATTGCGCGCCTGGCGATGCTGGCGGCCAGCTACGAGCTGGAAGTGACCGATCCCGATGCCGAGGTGTACACCTGAACGTGAGAAATTTTCACGCTGTGCACACTTGGGGCCACCAACCTGGTTGAGCTATGACGCACCGCAGCAAAGCTGAAGCAAAATACGCGTTTTGGCTCGGCAGCGCCTCCCCGCGCGCGACATGACGTGAGTTCTTCTACAACGACCCGTTCTCCCTCGGCCATGGCCGGCCTGACCTTGGGGGCACTGGGTGTCGTTTACGGCGACATTGGTACCAGTCCGCTTTACGCACTCAAAGAAGTGTTCCACGGCGGTCACGTCGTGCCGACGCACGACAACATCCTGGGCGTGCTGTCGCTGCTGTTCTGGACCATGACCATCATCGTGTCGGTCAAATATGTGCTGCTGATCTTGCGCGCAGACAACAACGGCGAGGGCGGCCTGATCGCCATGCTGGCGCTGGCTACCAATGCCGTCAACGACAAACCCCGGCTGCGCGCGACGCTGATGCTGATCGGCCTGTTCGGCACGGCGATTTTTTATGGCGATGCCGTCATCACCCCGGCGATGACGGTGCTGGGCGCCGTCGAGGGCATCGACGTCTACGCCCCGCAGCTGCACGATTTGATCCTGCCGCTGACCCTGGTGGTGCTGGCCGGCCTGTTCGCCGTTCAGCGCTTGGGCACCGGCGGCATCGGCAAGGCTTTCGGGCCGGTGATGTTGCTCTGGTTCGGCAGCCTGGTGCTGCTGGGCTTGCCGCATATTGTCGAGAACCCGCATGTGCTGGTCGCCGTCAACCCGATCTATGCCTTCAACTTCTGCATGGATCACCGCTGGGTCGCTTTCGTCGCCCTGGGCGCGGTGGTGCTGGTGGTGACCGGAGGCGAGGCGCTGTACGCCGACCTCGGGCATTTCGGCAAAAAGCCGATCCGCATCGCTTGGTACGGCATCGTCATGCCGGCGCTGGTGATCAACTATTTCGGCCAGGGTGCGATGTTGCTGGACGACCCGGCGGCCGTGAAAAACCCGTTCTTCTTTTTGGCACCGGCCTGGGCCGAGATTCCACTCTTCCTGCTGGCCACGGCGGCCGCCGTGGTGGCCTCGCAAGCGCTGATCACGGCCGCGTTCTCGGTCACCAAGCAGGCGGTGCAACTGGGCATCTTGCCGCGCATGCGCATCGTTCACACCTCCGTGCGCGACATCGGGCAGATCTATGTGCCCTTCGTCAACTGGGGCTTGTTTGTCTTCATCGTGCTGGCGGTCGTGCTGTTTGGCTCCTCCAGTAAGCTGGCTGGTGCCTACGGCATTGCGGTCACCATCGACATGACGATTACCACGGTGATGACCTTTTTCGTGATCCGCCACGGCTGGAAATATCCGCTGCCGGTGTGCCTGCTGGCGACCGGCTTTTTCTTTGTCATCGACGTCATCTTTCTGGGCTCCAACATGCTCAAGCTGCTGGCCGGCGGCTGGTTCCCGCTGATGATCGGCATCGGCATGTTCACCTTGATGCTGACCTGGAAGCAAGGCCGGCATCTGCTCAGCGAGAAGCTGCGCGACGACGCCATCGACCTCGAAAGCTTTCTGGAAGCCGTCTTCCTCAGCCCGCCGCTGCGGGTCGACGGCAATGCGGTGTTTCTGTCGGCCGAGGCCGGCATGACGCCGAACGCCTTGCTGCACAACCTGAAGCACAACAAGGTCCTGCACCGCAAGAACCTGTTCGTCACCGTCAAGCACCACGAGGTGCCCTGGGTCGGTTTCGACAAGCGTGTGCAGGTGGACAACCTGGGCAATGACTGCTGGGCCGTCAGCCTGCACTTCGGCTTCAAGAACGAGCCCGATGTGCCTGAAGCGCTGAAGCTGCTGGAGCAACGCGGCGTCCACCTCGACGACATGGACACCAGCTACTTCCTGTCCCGCGACATCGTCATCCCGACCATAGGCAGCGGCATGGCCCTCTGGCGCGAAAAGCTCTTCGCCAGCATGCACCGCAACGCCGCAGCAGCAGCCGACTTCCTGCACCTACCCACCAACCGCATTGTGGAGTTGGGGTCGAAAGTGGAAATTTAAGTACCCGGGGACGGACCGAGCTGTACCCAGCGAGCTCTGCCCCCGTCTGATTAAGCGGGTTGAGCAAGCTCTGCCTGGCCGCTTGCAGGCGGTCAGGCCTCCGCCAGGCACAACTCAGCCCGCAGGGGCTGCCTTGTGTCCGGGCGAAGTCCCCGTCTGATTAAGCGGGTTGGCGCGGGACAGGCTGAATCTTTGGGTCTTGCGG
>CANFYD010000195.1 GCA_947450745.1 Burkholderiales bacterium | reverse complement strand
TAGGACTTACGCAAAATTGTTCCAGCTAGGCACGACGCCGCAGACAGTACGCCTGTATGGCAAGGCGGAGCAACGACGCTGGGGCGGTTTCGCGTAAGTCCTTTCAAAGCGCTTGGTCTTCTGGGCGCAGCAGAGTCCAGCGGGCCACCTTGCCGCCCTCCAGCACCACCTCGACCCGCACGCCGCCAGCGTCTAGCCAGCCATAGGTTTCGGGTTTGTCGGTGAGCTTTTTGCCCAAGCTGCGGGTCAGCGGGATCAGGTCGGACATTTTCATGCCGACCGCCAGCTTGGCGTTCAACATCACCGCACTCTCGATGTGGCCGATCGGCGCATCGGTGGCCGCCTTCATCACCCGCATCAAGCGAGTGAACTGCATCAGCAGCCAGAACGTGATCCCGCTCAAGGCCAAAATCACACCTTGCCAGCTGAACAGCCAGCCGCCCATCAACAATGCGGCCAGAGCCAGTACCGAACCAATCCATATATTCATGGGGCGAGATGCTAACTTGTCTCGCGTGGAGCGGAGTCAGTAGGATCCGCTGACCCATCGCTGCGAGCCCACGCGTATGCCCGCTCGACCTTGCTGATCCGCAGCGAATAGCCTGAGTACCAGTCGGCGCGGCCCCGGTCTCTGGCGACCCGGTGTTCGGCATGACGACGCCAAGCGGCGATGTCGTCCAGCGTCTGCCAATAAGACACGGTGATGCCCAGCCCGTCCGCCCCGCGCGCGCTTTCCACCCCCAGATAGCCGGGCTGCTGCGCCGCCAGCGCCGCCATCTGATCGGCCATCGCGTTGTAGCCGGGCTCGTCTTCCGTGCCACGTTGGCTGGTGAAGATCACCGCGTAATAAGGCAAGTCGAAGGGCAAGTCAAACGGCAGCTGGGCCGTTGTTGACGGTTGAGGTTCGCTCATCACAACCCCCGCACCAAGTCCATCGCGTCCTCGATCCGCTCGACCGCATGCACGGTCAGGCCGTCGATGGGCTTTTTGGGCGCGTTCGCTTTGGGCACCACGGCGACGGTAAAACCCAGCTTGGCGGCTTCCTTCAGGCGTTCCTGCCCGCGCGGTGCGGGGCGCACTTCACCGGCCAGGCCGATTTCACCAAAGGCGATGAAGCCGCGCGGCAGCGCCTTGCCGCGCAAGCTGCTCTGTATCGCCAGCAGCACCGCCAGGTCGGCGGCCGGCTCGCTGATGCGCACACCGCCCACCGCGTTGATGAACACATCCTGGTCATTGGTGGCCACACCGGCGTGGCGGTGCAGCACGGCCAGCAGCATGGCCAAGCGGTCTTTGTCCAGACCCACGCTCAAACGACGGGGACTGGGCCCACCGGCATCGACCAGCGCCTGCAGCTCCACCAGCAGCGGGCGTGTGCCCTCCAGCGTCACCAGCACGCAACTGCCCGGCACCGGGTCGCCGTGGGTGGACAAGAAGATGGCGCTCGGGTTGGCCACGCCCTTCAGGCCTTTCTCCGTCATCGCGAACACGCCGATCTCGTTGACCGCGCCGAAGCGGTTCTTGATCGCCCGCACCAGCCGGAAGCTGGAATGAGTGTCGCCCTCGAAGTACAGCACCGTGTCGACGATGTGCTCCAGCACGCGCGGCCCGGCAATCGCCCCTTCCTTGGTGACATGGCCGACCAGCACGATGGCGCAGCCGCTCGACTTGGCCCGCCGCGTCAGCTGCGCCGCGCATTCACGCACCTGCGCCACCGAGCCGGGGGCGGACGACAAATGCTCGGAATACAGCGTTTGTATCGAGTCGATGACGCAGAAGGCCGGTTGCTCCGCCTCCAGCGTGGCGAGGATCTTTTCCAGGCTGATTTCGGCCAGCACCCGCACTCGGGTGCCGGTCAAACCCAGTCGGCGCGAGCGCATCGCGATCTGCGCGCCAGATTCCTCGCCGGTGACGTAGAGCACCGGCAGCTTGTGGGACAAATCATCGATCGCCTGCAGCAGCAAGGTGGACTTGCCGATGCCGGGGTCGCCGCCGATCAACACCACGCCGCCGGCCACAATGCCGCCGCCCAGCACGCGGTCGAGTTCTTCCTGGCCGGTCGGCGTGCGCTCGAAATCGGTGGCGACGATCTCGCTCAGCGTGGCGACTGGTTGGCTCTTGGCCAGCGACTGGTAGCGGTTTTTGCCGCCCGCACCGGCCGGCTCGGCCCGGCCTTCCACCAAGGTGTTCCAGGCCCCGCAAGCCGGGCATTTGCCCAACCATTTCGCACTGACGCCGCCGCAATCGGAGCAGGTGTATTCGGATTTTTCTTTGGCCATGGGCTGATTGTCTGTGCTGCGCTCCGTCGCTAGCCGCCCGGTTTCTGGCTTCGTGCTAAAACCACGTTTTACCGAATTGGATACATCATGAATTTTCACGTGTGGTTGGCGTTTTTCGCCGCTTGTTGGGCGATCAGCCTGTCGCCCGGTGCGGGTGCGATTGCGGCGATGAGCTCGGGGTTGAATCACGGCTTTCGGCGTGGATATTTCACGACTTTCGGCCTGATTCTGGGCATCTTGACGCAGATTCTGCTGGTCGGCATCGGCCTGGGGGCGCTGATCGCTGCCTCCAGCCTGGGCTTTGCCATCGTCAAATGGCTGGGCGTGGCTTATCTGGTGTGGTTGGGCATCCAGCAATGGCGGGCACCGGCCAAGCCGATGATGGCGTCGAACGCCGACGCAGCTCAAGTGACGCGCCGCCAATTGGTGCTGCGCGGCTGGGGCATCAACGCGGTCAACCCCAAGGGCACGGTGTTCTTGCTGGCCGTCGTGCCGCAGTTCCTGGATCTTCACGCCAGCCTGACATCGCAATATCTGGTGATTGCCGCCAGCCTGGCCTTCACCGACTTGGTGGTGATGGCCGGCTACACGGTGCTGGCGGCCCGCGTGCTGTCGGCGCTGCGTGAGCCGCATCACATCAAGCTCATGAACCGCAGCTTTGGCAGCTTGTTCATTGCCGCCGGTGCGCTGCTGGCCACCTTCAAGCGCAGCGCTTGAGGTGAGCGCTACTGTTACTGCTACTGCCGCCCGCCCACCTGTTTCTGATCGACTGCTGTTCTGGGGCCCGGCGCTGATCTGGGCCAGCACTTGGCATGTGATCCTCTACCAACTGGACAGCACGGTGCCGGTGTTGAACTCGGTGGCTTGGCGCTTTGCGCTGGCCGCCGTGATGTTGCTGGCCATCGCGCGCTGGCGTGGCGAGAGCCTGAGCCTGCCTGGGTCCGCGCACGGCTTGATGCTGGCCACCGGCATCGTTCAGTACAGCGGCAATTACTGGTCGGTCTACGAGGCCGAACGCCATATCCCCAGCGGCTTGGTGGCGGTGCTGTTCTCGCTGATGGTGTTTGGCAACGCCTTGTCGGGCCGGGTCTTTTTTGGCCAGGCAGTGACACGGCGCTTCTTGCTGGCGGCCAGCGGCGGGGTGGCCGGGGTGGTGCTGATTTTCTGGCCCGAGATTGCCTCCACGGGGGCCAAGCCGGGTGCGGCGCTGGGCTTGGGTCTGGGTTTGTTGGCGGTGCTGACGGCCTGCATCGGCAATGTGCTGACCTTGACGCTGACCCGGCGCGGCCTGCCGCTGGTGCCCATCCTGGCCTGGAGCATGGGTTACGGGGCGGCGTTTTTGACCTTGATCTCGCTGGCCAGCGGCACCGGCTTGCATTTTGATTGGCGGCTGCCCTACGTGGCCTCGCTGCTCTATTTGGCGGTGTTCGGCTCGGTGGTGGCGTTTGTGCTGTATTTCAAACTGGCCCAGCGCCAGGGCCCGGCGCGGGCCGCTTTGACCGGGGTGGTGATTCCCGTCATCGCGCTGGCCATTTCGGCCCTGCTGGAGGGCTGGCGGCCGACCCCGCTGGCGCTGGTCGGCATGAGTCTGTGTTTGCTCAGCCTGTTCGTGGCGACCCGGCCGCAGCGGTTCTAGCCCTTCACTTCAACCGTCCGAGCTGACCCGGCCACGGCCGGACTTGATGCTTGATCGTTGCGACTTGCCTTCCAGCCGGCGCTGCTTGGAGCCGTAGGTCGGCTTGGTCGGGCGGCGGGCCTTGGGCACATGGGCAACGCCCTGCACCAGCGCCACCAGCCGGGCAATCGCATCGTGGCGGTTCATCTCCTGGCTGCGGTGCTCCTGCGCCTTGATGACGATCACGCCGTCCAAGGTGATGCGCTGATCGCTGAAATCGAGCAGGCGTTGCTTGATCACCTCGGGCAGGCTGGAGGCCTTGATGTCGAAGCGCAAATGCACCGCGCTGGACACTTTGTTGACGTTTTGCCCGCCCGCACCCTGGGCACGCACAAAGCTCAGCTCCAGCTCCGAATCCAGTGGCCGCCAGATCAGGTTCATCGCGGCCTCATTCGGCGGCGCTGGCCTGGCGGATCTGCTGGTAGCGCTGCTCCAACTCCTGGCGCAACTCGCGCCGCAGCTTGGCCCCCGCCATGCGGCGTGTTTCCTCAGGTGTCGTGGCGATGCGCTTGGGCACGGTGGCGGGCTTGCCGGCGTCATCCAGCGCCACCATCGTGAAGTAGCAGCTGTTCGCATGCCGGACCACCTGGGTGCGGATGTTTTCGGTCACCACCATGATGCCGACCTCCATCGACGACTTGCCGGTGTAATTGACCGAGGCCAGAAAGGTCACCAACTCGCCCACATGCACCGGTTGCCGGAACATCACCTGATCGACCGACAACGTCACCACATAGCGCCCGGCATAACGGCTGGCGCAGGCAAACGCGACCTGGTCGAGCAGCTTCAGGATGATGCCGCCGTGCACATTGCCGGAGAAGTTCGCCATGTCCGGCGTCATCAGCACGGTCATGCTCAGTTGGTGGGAGGGCAGATGCATGGGGGAAGCCTTGTTGGCGCGGCCGTGCTTTGCCGGGGTGGCAGGCGCGGCCGGTGAATCGATTGATTGTTTGATTGATTAATTAACTGACGGGATGTTGCACGGTGACGGGCACGCGGCGGGCCAGCGCGCACATCAACTCATAGCCGATCGTGCCGGCGGCGCGGGCCACTTCGTCGATGGGCAGCAGGCTGCCTTTCGGGCCTTGGCCCCACAGCGTCACTTCGCTGCCGAAGCCGCTGGACTTGAGGGTCGTCAGGTCCACCGCCAGCATGTCCATCGAGACCCGGCCGACGGTGCGGGTGCGCTGGCCGTCGACCAGCACCGGTGTGCCGGTCGCGCAATGGCGCGGGTAGCCGTCCGCGTAACCGCAGGCCACCACGCCGATGCGCATCGCCTGCTCGGCGGTGAAGCTGCTGCCGTAGCCGACGCTGTCGCCCGCCTGCAATTGCTGCACGCCGATGATTTTGGAGCGCAGCGTCATCGCCGGGCGCAGGTCCCAGTGGGCAGGGTCGTGTTCGGGGAAGTCCGGCACGCCGCCGTAGCTCATGATGCCGGCGCGTATCCAGTCGCTGCGCAGCCGGCTGCTGTGGCGCAGGGTCGCGGCGCTGTTGCTCAGCGTGGTTTCGCCCGGCAGTTCGGCGGTGGCGGCCTCGAACAGGGCCAGTTGGCTGGCAATGCCGTCGGAGCCGAAACGCAGCGCGTCGGCGTCCGAAAAATGCGTCATCAGCGAAATCTCGTCCACCTGCGGCAGCGCGTTCAGCCGCGTCCAGGCGGCGCGGAAGGACTGCGGGCTGAAGCCGAGCCGGTTCATGCCGCTGTTCAGCTTCAGGAACACGCGGTGCGGCTCGTGGGTCTTGTGCATCGCCAGCCAGTCGATCTGCTGCTCGCAATGCACCGCATGCCAGAGCTTGAGCCGCGAGCACAGCTCCAGGTCGCGGGTCTCGAAACAGCCCTCCAGCAGCAGGATCGGGCCACGCCAACCGAGGCTGCGGATCTGCTGCGCTTCGTCCAGGTCAAGCAGCGCAAAGCCGTCGGCGGCGCGCAAGCCTTCGTAGGCATTGGCGATGCCGTGGCCGTAGGCATTGGCTTTGACGACGGCCCAGATCTTGGCGTCCGGTGCGCAAGCGCGGGCGCGGGCCAAGTTATGGGTCAGGGCCTGGACGTGGATGAGGGCTTCAATGGGACGGGGCATGGCGTGAATTGTGGCACTGCCTCCAGCGTGGCATGGCTTGGCCGGGACAAGCCTTGTATTAGGGGCATGCTATAAACCGTGCCGCAACTTGTCTTTGCG
This sequence comes from Burkholderiales bacterium, assembly GCA_947450745.1. Classification (GTDB taxonomy): domain Bacteria; phylum Pseudomonadota; class Gammaproteobacteria; order Burkholderiales; family Burkholderiaceae_C; genus Paucibacter_A. The sequence continues at coordinate 878 of CANFYD010000195.1, read as the reverse complement.
CGATTTTTGTGGCCTCTCTGTTGGCGGCGCCTCCGCTTCTCTGCTGTTCCGAATGGGCTCATGAAAAAAGGCTTTTCCATCATCATGTCAGCGCAGTTCTTCAGCTCGCTGGCTGATCAGGCTTTGTTGGTCGGAGCCATTGAACTGTTGAAGACCACCGGCTCGCCGGCTTGGCAGATCCCCGCGCTCGGGCCGATGTTTGCGCTGTTCTACGTCGTGCTGGCCCCGTTTGTCGGCGCTTTCGCGGACGCCGTGCCCAAGGGCAAGGTGATGTTCTACGCCAATCTGATCAAGATTTGCGGCTGCCTGATGATGTTGTTCGGTGCTCACCCGCTGCTGGCTTATGCCATCGTGGGCCTCGGCGCCGCCGCTTATTCACCGGCCAAATACGGCATCTTGACCGAGCTGTTGCCGCCCTCGCAACTGGTCAAGGCCAATGGCTGGATCGAGGGGCTGACGATCAGCTCCATCATCCTGGGTATCTTGCTCGGCGGGCAATTGGTGGGGCCGCATCTGGCCCCGCAACTGCTGAAGTTCGACCTGCCGTTTTTCGAGACCGGCGTCGACACCGCCCCCGAGGCCGCGATTGCCAGCTTGGTCATCCTCTACATCGTGGCGGCACTCTTCAATTTGGCGATTCCGCGCACGCAAACGCCGCTGCAACCGTTGTCGAGCAGCCCGATCTTCTTGGTGCGTGATTTCGCTTCCTGCAATTCGCGCTTGTGGCAAGACAAGCTGGGGCAGATTTCGCTGGCCACCACCACCTTGTTCTGGGGCATTTCCGGCAACCTGCGCATCATCGTGTTTTCGTGGGCGGCGCTGGCCTTGGGCTACACCACCACGCAGGCCTCCAACTTGGGCGGCGTGGTGGCGGTGGG
>CANFYD010000194.1 GCA_947450745.1 Burkholderiales bacterium | reverse complement strand
TGCTTATCTCCATCGGTTGTTTATCACTAATTACCGAACCAAATGTAGAGTTTGCACGTCGATATACAAAGTCAATCTTACTAATCGGCCCGATAGTCGAGTCTGACACAGCTACCGAATTTCCGCATCCGTGCGCTCACCGCACATTCATTGAATACAGCCAGCGCCCACTCCGCAGACTCAAATAAAACAATGGGGTCAGAGTCATTTGTTTTGATGGCAAACCACTTGAATATACGGTTATGACCGAATATTCATCCCTAATTCGGAACGCAACTACTGGATTACCCGCAAACCAAGGGTCAGATTGCCCTTATTCAAAGTGGATCAGCAAGCCCCGGGTATCCCACAAAGTAACTCGATACCTGCGTACTCAATTAATCACTCATTCCCTCGCGAGAAAAAAACATATTCAGCTACGTAGGGCGGGTCACGACCCGCGAGCGCTTTCGGCAGGGAAGCGAAGTGCCGGGCGCAGACTGAGCTGGCCCAGCGCAACACGGGTGTCACAGTCGGCCACACGCGGGTCGCGACCCGCCCTACGAATGCCGGGTCAACAAGTGCCGGGCCGGCAAATCCGCCTGTTTCTCCGTGAACGTCGGGTGCCGCCAGGGGCCGCAGCGGGCCCGGACACCCAGCAGGCAAGGCGACGGGAGCGTCAGAAGCTCGCGTTCAACGAGACCCGGAAGGAGCGCGACTCGATTGGGTGGAAATGGGTGTCGGCCACGCCGGCCGTCGGCTCGCCGGGCAGGCGGGAGGTGTAGTAATAGTCGATGGCGGACGCCTGGCGGTTGGTCAGATTGAAGGCCTCCAGTTCCACCCGCAATTTGGGGCTGAACTTGTAACCGATGCGGCCGTTGAGGGTCGAAGTCGCGTTGGAACGCACCGAGTTGTCTTCCAGCAGCGGGCGCGGGCCGAAGTAGCGGAACTGCAGGGCACCGAACCACGGGCCGAGGTTGTCCACCGCCAGTGCCAGCGAGGCCACACCTTCAACTGCACCGGGGATGCGCTGCCCCACCGGGTCGTGCTCCCGGAACGCCGCGCGGGCAAAGGCCAGGTCGGCATCTACCGTCAGCCAGTCGTTCAGCGTGTAGAAATTGGCCAGCTCGAAGCCGTCGCGGCGGCTCGGGCGGCCGGCTTCGGTGGTGCCGGCATCGCCGACAAAGATCAGCTCGGAGGCGATGTCCAGCCGGTACACCGACAAGGACGTTTGCAAGCCCGGCAGCAGCGAAGTGCGGACGCCCAACTCATAGCCATTGGCCCGAGCCAGCGGGGTGACTTGATCGACCGGACCGCCGGTCTTCGGGTCAATTTTGATGACGGTTCCGCGGGCATCGTTGCTGTGGAAGCCACTGCCCAGATTCACATAAAACTCGGTCTTGGCCCAGGGGCCGAAGATCAGGTTGAGCTTGGGGCTGACGATGCTGGCGTTGCGCTTGCCGGAGTTGGCGGCCAAGTCGCTGCCGACGTCGAACTGGTAGCTGTCCGCCCTCAAGCCGGCCACAGTGCGGAAGTGCGGCGTCCAGCGGACCGCGCTGTCGAACCAAAGGCCGACGCTGCGTTCGACGATGTGGTCCTCGCGGGTGGTGGACAGCACTTGGCGGGCCTTGGTGCTGCGCAGGGCGTTGAAGATGTTGTCGTTCTGGAGCTGCACACCGACCTGGTTTTCCACCGCTTGGCCGAACAGCTCGTCAGCCCAGGCATGGCGAACGTTGAGGCCGGTCATCGTGCGGCGGTCGGGCTGATTGAACTGGTCTCCATCGACCGGGTTGTCGAGAAAATAGGTGAAGTTGGAATAGAGATCGAGCTTCCAGTGCGCCACGTAGGCGTTCACCTCGGTGCTTGAAGTGGCCGTGCTGCTGCGCCAAGCGCCGGAGAGGCTGTAACGGTGCGACTCGCCGCCATCGGTCGGGTCAATCAGATCAAACCGCCCCAATTGGCCGGCCTTTTTATCATCACCCAGCGCACGCAGCGGGATCTGATCGGTCGCGTTCCATTTGGCCTGGTAGGCCATGCCGGTGACGTTCCAGCCATTGGCCCGGTCGCCTTCCGAATAACGCAGCATGCCGTTCAGCTTGCTGTAGTCGTCGGGGCGGGTGAAGGGGCCGTCGTTGTGCATGGACTCCAACGCGTAGAGCAGCTTGCCGTTCCCGTTCCCGAGCGTGGGTGAATCGGCCAGCAAGAGGCGGCGATAGCCGTTCTGGCCGACGCTGACATTGGCGATGCCCGCAGGCAGCGCATCGGCATAGTTGATTTCGACCGCACCGGCCGAGGAGAAATCGCCCTCGCTGGCGTAGTACGGGCCTTTTTTGTATTGCAGGCTGGTGGCCAGTTCGGGGATCAAAAAGTTCAAGTCGGTCCAGCCTTGGCCATGGCCGTGGCTGCGCTGGTTGATCAGCATGCCGTCCACGGTGGTGCGCAGGTCGGTGCCGTGGTCGAGGTTGAAGCCGCGCAGGTAAAACTGGTTGGCCTTGCCTTCGCCGCTGTGCTGGCTGACGACCAGGCCGGGCGTGGCTTCCAACAATTCGCCGGGGCGGTAGGCGGTGCGGGCTTCGAGCTGCTTCTGGCTGATCGTGCCGACGTTGGCCGAATCAGCCTCGCCGATCAAGCCGGTGGCCGTGCCGTTGACGATAACTTTTTGCAGCTGCTGCTCGCCGCCCGCATTGGCGGACGGGGCGAAGGAGATGAAGGCTGCGGCGATGCTCAGCGCCAGCAGGGACGGCGCAAAGCGCACGGTGGGGCGATTTTTCAAAGGAGTTCTCCACATCGCGGTCCATTTGGGACGGCGGGGCTGTCAACAGGCGTGCACGGCTGAGAGCGCAGGGCCTGGGAGGCCTAGCGCTGGCGTGCGAAAGGAGCGGTTGGGGCGGGGCTGGGGAACTTAACGCGGTGGGCGGTCCAGCGGCTGCTCGGTCCTCGTGCGCAGCAGCAAGATCGATTTGGCATGCGCGACGCGGGCGCAAGCGATCACGACCCGGGGCAGCACACCGGCTCGCAGCCCGTCTTGGTCGAGCAAGAGGCGCTTGACGCTGGGCACGGGGCTGGCCTTGGACGGATCGTCGTGGCTGCGGACATACACCACATCGGCCCGCTCGCCGTGCTCATGATCTTGCAGATCGGTGTGGCGATGTGCTGCCTCTTCGGCATGGGCCGGCGCACGGTGCTCGAACACCGCCCGCGCCACGCTTTGGCCGGTCCGGAGCGCAACCCAAGCCGGGCCGGCGCGATCTGCGACATCGACTCGCCCAACCCGACTCGCGCTGCTGCCCGCATGGAAGTGATTGCGCTCGCTGATCCGCTGGGCGGGTATCAGCAGCGCCTGCACAAACAGGCACAGCAACACCACACTGATCACCCAAGACGCGGCCAAGCGTTGCGGCAAAGCAGCAGGGCATGGCAGACGCAGAGGGTTCAAAGTGAGCACGGTTCGACGGGCAAGTTGGGCTGGGCTGGGTCAGGACATCACAATAATTTGTACCACGCGGCAGTGACAACGGTAGGCACAGCGCGCCAGTACCCAGCGGGAACGTCCGCTTAGATTGCTGCTCAAGGTGGCTGTAAAGGCAAAGGCTGGCGGTTCACCCAGCAACCTCGCCACAACTGATACGTTCGCAGCGCGAGTTTGGATGCAGCAAAACAGCGCCGCCAACTCGGCGCCTAAGCCCTTATCCCGTTCATCCAGAATTTGCAACGCCCGCCTGATTGCCATCGCCCTTCACCAGCGGTTGGGCCACTGAACACCACGCGGGTCTCGACCCGCCCTACGGCAATGCAAGGGATTCAACTTTGAGACCCGCTACGGTTTTCGCTCGGTTTTCGCCTCCTTGCCGCAGCGGCAACTTGTGAGCGCCCACAGCGTGCTGGGGCTTTCAGTCAATTGGCACAGCCCTGACCGCCATGTAGCTCAGACACTCGGGTAAAGCCCGGCCTTGGCTGTGCGTCTGGCGGGACATACTGATTCAGGAGAACTGGGTTTGACGCTTCGAGCCGAACTCGATTCACACGCCCCCACAAACAGGAGACACCATGACGGCCAGAGCGACATTTACCCGGATAGAAGACAGCAGTGCTGCCGATTGGCAGGTGATAGGCGCGGAGTTTCCGGCGGCGGCGCGGGGCTTGCCGGACCGGATCTTGGCGCATTTGAAGTTGCTCGACGGCGATGTGGGCGGGTTCCCGATCGACCGTTACCAGCATTCGCTGCAAACCGCGACGCGGGCGCTGAAGGCGGGGCAGGATGAGGAATATGTGGTCTGCGCGCTGCTGCACGACATCGGTGACAGCTTGGGCAGCTACAACCATTTCGACATCGCGGCGGCCATCCTCAAACCCTTTGTCAGCGAGGCCAATTTGTGGATGGTGCAGCACCACGGCATCTTCCAGGGCTACTTCTTCTTCCACCACATCGGGCTGGACCGCAACCTGCGCGAGCAGTTCCGCGGCCATGCGCACTTTGCGCGCACCGAGGAGTTCTGCGCGCTCTACGACAACCCGTCTTTCGACCCGCAAGCCGAGACGCTGCCGATCAGCGAGTTCGAGCCGATGGTGAGGCGGGTCTTCAGCCAAGTGAAAAACAGCGTCTACCGCTCGGCCACGGTGATGGCGACTTGATCAGGCCGTCAAAAACCGAAAACTGAGCCCAGCACGCTGAGCCGAGTCAACAGATCCAGCGGGCTCAGGTCGCCGGTCAGCAGCGCCAGCAGGTGCAGCAACAGCCCGAGCAGACCCAGCCCCATCAGCAAGCGCCGGCGCAGGCCGAAGCCGGCCGCTGCCAGGATCAGATTGGCCAGCGCATGGGCGATGCGGGTCGGCTCGTTGTTGGGCCCATACGACCACAGGCTGCCCCACAGCATCAACACCCCCACCCCGTAAAGCCAGAAGCTGATGTCCACTGAAGGCGCAGCCGTCTCGGCCGCCGCCGGGTTCAGCGGCGCAAGCTGCTTCAGCATGCGCTCCAGCCACAGCGAACCACCCAGCGCACACAGGCCGAAGGCGGCGCTGACGCGGGACAAAAAGGACAGATCCAGCCCATGCGCGCTCATCACAAAGCTGCCCACCTCGACCAGCGTGTACCAGAGCGCCAGCAACACGGCGAGCAGCAGCAACGGGTGGCGATGGCGGGTAAAGGCAAACCAGGCAAAGGCCAGCGTGCCGATGTCGATGGCGACCAGCCGCCAGTCGATCACGACGATGCCCTTGCCGTAGGTGCTGGGCGGCAAGGCCTGCAAGACCGGCCATTGCCCCAGCCCATGCTGAACAAAATAGACGATCAAGGGGAAACTGGCCGTAGCCATCAGGGCGGCCAAACCGGCCGGGGTGGCGCGGCCCTGCGCTTCAAACCGCCCGGCGAACTTCATCAGCACGGTGGTGAACAGCAGCGCCAGCGGCAGCACGCCCCAGGCTCCAAAAAAAGTCCAGCCCAGCGTCAGCATGAAAGCCCCGGCACCGGTGGCCAGCAGCGCAAACAGGCATTGGCGCAGCACACGCGGGTCCAACTGCGGACGTAACGGCGCCCAGGCAGGCGCAGCGCTCGGCAGCGCGCGCGGCGCGGCCGCTGCGGGCGCGGGGCCGGGCGCGCGACCGCTGCCCGCAGGTGCAGCAGGTGCTGCTGCGCTGCCGCTGCTGGTCATCATGGCGGCGGCGGCCGGGCCCTGCACTTGGCGATAAGTGCTGGCCGCCTTGGCTTGCTCGGCCGCTGACCGCGCGGGGTCGGCGGGTGGCGGGGCGGCACTTGTCGGCCTGGCCGCAGCCTTCGCAACAGGCGCAGTTTTTGACGCCACTGCCGAAGCGGCTGGCGCGGCCGGTGCGGCTGACTTGTTGGCAGGCGCAGCGCGCGGCGGTGCGGTAAAAAACTCCCGCGCTTCGACGTCGATCACCTCATCAACGGGAGGGTTGCGCGTCGCCTTCGACCCTTTGCCCGAAAACGCTCGCGAAAAAATGCTCTCGCGCGGTGCCTTGTTGTGTCGCTCTTGCGCCAGCTTCGCTTGCAGACCACGAACGTCGGCGGCCTCGAACGACGCAGGAGGTGGCGGCGCGGCAGCGGCAGGCAAGGCCTTGCTCCGCCGGCCATCGCTCATTTGTGCCTTGATGCCGGCCACATCGACCGCTTGAAAGCTGTTGGCCACAGCTTTACCCGCAGCAGCAGGGGCGGCGGCTGACGCACCGCCGATGCGCCGGGCTGGTGCGGCCGGCGGCGGCAGCAGGTCCTCCGGGCTGAAGCGGCCAGTCCGCAGCGGCCGTGGTCGGTCGGCCGGCTCATCTGCCGGCGCAGCGCCACCATCACCGGCCTGTGGCGGGCGGGTTGACGCTTTGCCGCCCTGCGGCGAGGGCAGACGAGAACTGTCCGGATTGATGGATGGATCGGTTTGCTTGGACATGAGCCTGAACTTAAGAATACGCGAAGCATACCCACCGAGGCCGCTGCCCGAGCGCAGACCGGCCTGCGCAAAGTCGGCAAAACGCTCACTTGTAGGCAAGCCCTGCGTCGACGTAGCCCCCACCAACGGCCGTCACGGGTGCCAAAACGACAAGCCGAGCCGCAACGGCCCGGCTTGTCGCTTGGCGCCCCTTAACATCCCGACCCATGAGTTCGCTTGACCTGGTTTTGCTCTATTTAGTCGCCGCCGTGCTGGGGGTGGTGCTGTGCCGCTATTTGAAATTGCCGCCGATCCTGGGCTATTTGTCGGTCGGCGTGTTGATCGGGCCGAACGCGCTGGCGCTGGCGGGGGACACGGCCAGCATCCGCTACTTGGCCGAGTTCGGCGTGGTCTTCCTGATGTTCGTGATCGGGCTGGAATTCAACCTGCCCAAGCTGCGCAGCATGCGGCTGATCGTCTTTGGCCTGGGCTTGCTGCAGGTGCTGCTGACCATCATCGGCAGCGTCGCCGGCCACTTTGCGCTGGACCGCTTGATGCCGCTGCTGGGCCTCGATTGGGAGCTGGACTGGAAGGGCGCGCTGGTGCTGGGCGCGGCGATGGCGATGAGCAGCACGGCCATCGTCGTCAAGCTGATGGCCGAGCGGCTGGAGCTGGAG
>CANFYD010000193.1 GCA_947450745.1 Burkholderiales bacterium | reverse complement strand
ACCGCGACTATTTGCTGGAGCGCGGCGAAAGCATGCTGAGCCTGCGCGAAGCGGCTCGCGCCGAAGACGAAGCGCGTGATTTGGGCTTGCCTAAAACTCATCTGGCACAGCCGGATGCCCAGCCGCTGCGCGCGATGGTGCAGCGTCCGATGATCCCGCGCGCGGTGCCACATGCCGCGTCTCGGACCTTGCTGGCGCAGGCTCCGGTGGTGGCTGCTGTGGATGTCATGGAGGGCGTGGAGCCCCAGCGGGGGGACGACGAATCGTCGATCTCGCGTTCCAGTGGCGCGCCGCAAAGCACCAGCGCCTATCCACGGCTGAGCCTCGGTCCAGGCCAGCGTTACGCCAGCAAGGGGGCTTACATCTTGCCGCTGACACCGGCCCCGGCGAACCCAGCCACCGCACTTCCTGCCGCGACCTGGATCGTGCCCTGAACGCCATGGACGCCAAATTCAACGGTGGACAAAGGAAAACACAAATGAAATTCATTGTTGGAAAACGCTTGCTCGGAACGAGTTTGAGCCTGCTGCTGGCGCTGACACTGGCCTCGACCAGCGGGCCGGGATTCGCGCATGAACATCATGCCGAAACGGCCACGGGCACGGGCACGGGCGCTGACGTCGGGCTGCAGCGCAGTGAGCACCACTACAACTTGCCGGAGCTGAAGGTGACGCGTGCCGATGGTCGGCGCATGAGCCTTCTGGAGGCGATCGATGACGGCCGGCCGGTCATGCTCAATTTCATCTACACCTCCTGCACCGCAGTCTGCCCGGTGACGAGCCAGGTGTTCATGCAGGTGCGCGAGCGCCTCGGGGCCGAGCGCGACAAGCTCAATATGGTGTCGTTCTCGATCGACCCGGAGCAAGACACCCCACATTTGCTGACGGAGTACGCCCAGCGCTTTGGCAGCGCCGGCGTCTGGCCGCACTACACCAGCAGCAGCGCAGCGGCGGTTGAAATCCAGCGTGCGTTCGGCGGCTGGCGTGGCGACAAGATGAATCATCAACCGACCACCTATCTGCGCATGGCGCGTGGCAAGCCTTGGCTGCGACTGGATGGCTTCTACAGCCCGGACGCGCTGGTGGCCGAGTATCAGAAGGCCTTGCTGGCACAGGTTCCCGTTCGCTGCAGCGAGTCCGCTCGGAGCGCGGCAGCGGTTCCCTCCACCGCTGGTCTCACGGCCGGCGTCACCGTGAAATGCACATCATGAAAAAACTCACCCTGTTGCTGACTTGCTTGGCCCTTTCGTCAAGCATGCCTCTGGCCGTGTTGGCGGCGGATGCCGGGCCCACGGCAAAGCCTGCCGCCAAGACGGGCGAGGTATCGACGCCGGCAGCGCAGTCGAAGTCCACCTTGCAAGCCTCGAAGGCGCGCGGCAGCCTGATGGGTGCTTGCCAGAAAAAAGCGGCCGAGCAAAATCTGCAGCAAATTGAACGCAAGCAGTTCCTGAGCGCCTGCATGAGCGGCAAATAAAGCACGACCGAAACGACCCTCAATGTGTGATGCCGGCTGCACTGTGTTTTCGTTGCGACCCTACAGTGGTGCAAGTTCCGGCCAAATCATCTGATATTCATTCTGGAGACCGCCATGAAAACCGATCTGATCCGCTTGGCTTGCGTCGCAGCTGCCGCCACCGCACTGCTGTTGGCCGCCCCGCTGGCCAACGCCACGGTGCTGACTTTCGACGATTTGAAAGGGGCCGTGACCGACATGCCCAGTCCTTACGGTGGGTTTGACTGGTTCGGTTGGCAGTACTTCAACACCGATCAAGGCAATATGCCCTACACGCCCATGTCGGGCGAAACGCGTTTGCTGACCTCGTTCGGAGACAGCAATTCGATGTTCAGCCCGACGGCAGCCTTTGTTTTTGAGGGCGCAGCCTTCACCGGTCAGGAAAGAACGCAGGCAGGGACACAGCAGAATATTTCCTACCAGCTCTGGCTGGGCGCGAACGTGGTCTATACCTCGGCTCTATTTCAGGTCAGCAGCACACCCACCTTCATCGCCAGTGGCTACGCCTTGGCGGTTGATCGGCTGGTGGTGTTGAACGATGGTCAGCAACGCTTTGTCATGGACGACGTGACCTACAGCGTCAGCGCCGTACCTGAGCCAAGCCGTTCCGCTCTGCTGCTGGGCGGTTTGGGGGTGATGGGCTTGCTGGTTCGACGGCAGGTTCGGTGAGTTTCCTCACGGAATAATTGAATAACTGGGTAATTGCGCACAAGCGTGTCGCTCGCGGCACTACCTGATTCTGGGTATGCCTTTATCATTCGCCCGTGCGAAAAAAACATACCCCGTTATTCACCCGCATTCTCCGGTTTGCGGATTTCCGTCTTTTGCCGAGGCGAAGCGCAGCAAGTCGGCAAGCTGGAGCCATCCGGCCGGCTGATGGCTTGCGGCCGCGACTGGGCCCGGTGCCGTGTATGGCGACTCGATCAGCACAGGTGGCCTCATGAGGTTGCTGTTGCTTGAGGACGATGCCGTGCTGGGGGCGGCGGCCAACACGATGTTGACGCAGACGGGGGTGGCGGTCGATTGGGCGCAGTCGGTGGCCGAGTTCGAGGTGCTGATGAAGGCCCGCAGCTACGACTGCGTGCTGCTGGACCTGAAGCTGCCGGATGGCGACGGCACCCTGCTGCTGGAAGCGATGCGCACGCGCGGCGACAACACGCCGGTGATCGTGCTGACGGCGCAGTGGCAGGGAGAATCCAGTGCCAGCCTGCTCAATCTGGGGGCCGACGACTATTTGGTCAAACCGTATGACGCGCGCGACCTGCTGGCACGCATTCGGGCCGTCCTGCGGCGGGCCGCCGCCAGTGAAAAAACCTCGTCGCTGACTCACGGACCGTTGGTCTTGCACCTGGAAGCCCGGGTGGCAGTCTGGCACGGCGAGCTGGTGCCCTTGACCAAAAAGGAATATTGGCTGCTGGAAGTGCTGCTGCGCCAGCGCCACAAGGTGTTGTCGCGGATGCAGATCGAGAGCGCGTTGTACGGCTGGGGCGAAGAGACCGACAGCAACACGGTCGAGGTCTATATCCACCACCTCAGAAAGAAGTTCTCGAACGCCCTGATCGTCACCCAGCGCGGCCTGGGTTATCGCTTGGGCAATGCCGAAGGCTTGGGCGGCTAAATCTCCCCCGTCCGCGTCCCGTCCCGCCCCCGCGAGCCTCCGCAAGTTCCCGGCAAGCTCATGAAAAAACGCCCCAGCACTGTGCAAGCCCATTGGTTGCGCCTGTCCACCTTGCGCTGGATCAGTGCCAGCTTCGCGCTGGTGGTGCTGGGCCTGGGCGCGGTGGCCGGATGGTATGGCCGAGCCGACATCGAGCGCCAAGCGCTGCGGAGCACCGAGGCGCTGGCGCGGGCACTGGAAGATCATGCCAATCAAGCGTTCAACACGGTCGATGTGACGCTGGCGACGCTGGCCGAGGCGGTCAGATTTGACGGCATCTACGCCGGTGAGCCGCTGCGCTTGCATCAGGCTTTGGCGCAGGCGCAGGCCAGCAACCCCTTGCTGCGCAGCCTGTCGGTGCTGGACGGCCAGGGTCGGGTGCTGGCCAGCTCGGCCGCCGACAACGTGGGCGTGCGGGTCGATTTGAAGCGCTTGGGAGCTCCTGGCCCGGGTGCTGTGGATAAATTGTCCGAGCTGACGGCGGGCCGCGATCTGGCCGACTTTGCGGCCATCTCGGCCGCCGAAGCGCAGGGACTCCCATCGCCAGTCAGCCGCCGGGCCTTTTTGTCGTTGGTGCGGCAGGCGGCCGGCGAGCAGTTGCGCTACGTGGTGGCGGTGTTGAACCCTGGTTTTTTCGACAACCGGCACAGCTTGATGTTGCCGGACTCCGGCCACGCGGCAGCGCTGTTCGGCATCAACGGCCGCTTGATCTCCGCGACTGACGGCATCCGGTTGGCGCCCGGTCAGCAGCTCACCGCGCACCGTGTGTTTGGCGATTATTTGCCTGCCATCGAGAGCGCCGCTTTCATCGGTGTCGGCATCGACGGGGACAAGGCGGTGACCGCCTTTCGCACGCTGCGGCACCGCCCGATCGCGGTCGTGGTCGAACGCAGTTTTGCCAGCCTGCAAGATGAATTTCTCGACTTGACTGAAGTGATCGCGGGCCTGACCGGCGCGGCCCTGCTGGCGATAGGGGGCGTATTCGTGCTGAGCTTGCGCAACCTGCGCCAGCACGAGGTTTTGCAAAGTGCACTCGAAGTCAGCCGGGAACAGGTGGCAGCCAGCGAACAAGACTTGCGCCTGCTGGTTGAAGGCGTGGAGGAGCTGATCTTTCGCACCGATGCGCTCGGCGTCGTCACCTTTGTGAACGGGCGCTGGCAGCAATTGACTGGTCGCAGCGCGGCCGAGGCGCGGGGACGACGTTTATCTGAGTTGTGCCTGCCGGATCATCAGGCCAGCGTCGAGGCGCTGTTGCTGCCCGGCACGGCCGCGCCGATGCGCAAGCCGTCGCCGCTGCTGGTGCGTATCCAGGGCGCGCAGCGTGTCTGTCTGCTTGAACTGGTGGCTGTGCCGGTGTTTCGCTCGGACGGCAGCTTGCTGGCGTTCGCGGGCTCGGCCAGCGATGTGACCGAGCGGCAGCGCACCCAAGATGCGCTGCAAAGCCAGCTCGATCTGACTGCGCGGCTGTTCGAGGTCAGCCCGACCGCGCTGTTTGTGAAAGACGAGTTGGGCCGCTTCACTACCGTCAACCGGGCCTGGCTTGAATTGATGGACCTGACGTCGGAGCAGGCGCTGGGCCGCAACTCGCTGCAGATCTTCGGCCCGCTGGCCGACGCCCATTTGGCTCACGACATGCAACTGCTCAAGGTGGGCACCACCGTCCGTTACGAGAACAGCCTGAAAAGGCGCAACCGTCCGCTGCGCGAAACCCTCGTCGCCAAGGTGCTGCTGACGCATGGCGATGGCAGCCCGGCGGGCATCGTCGGCAGCATCACCGACCTGACCGATTTCCGCCAGACCGAACGCCGCTTGCTGCTGGCGCAGCAGACCGTGGTGCAAGCGACCCGCGCCAAGTTGGCGTTCGAGCGCAGCTTCATTTCGATGGCCGCGCATGAGTTGCGCACGCCGCTGACCGGCCTGCGCCTGGAGACGCAGTTGCTGGCCGCCGCCGTCGAGCCGGGTGAACGGCAGGAGCGCAGCGACAACTTGCTGGCCAGTGTGGACCGGGTCAGCCATGTGCTGAGTCAGCTGATGCTGCTGTCCCGCGTGGACGGACTCAGCTATGCCGCTGCCGACATGGGATTGATTGATCTGGAGTTGATGTATTTCAAGGTCATGTCCGATCTGCAGGAACGCGCGGTCGAGCGCGAGATCAGCCTGCGCGCCCAGTTGAGCGGCTACAGCGTCACCGGCATCGAGTTCTGCGTCTTCACCATCATGCGCAACCTGCTGGACAACGCCTTGCACTACACCCCGGTCGGAGCGCAGGTGCGGATCTGGGCAGAAAGCACGGACACGGCGGTGGCCTTCATCGTCGATGACTCCGGGCCCGGAATTCCGGTCGAGCTGCGCGAGCGGGCGTTCGAGCGCTTCTACCGGCTGTCGCGCCAGCAGCCCAAGGGTGCCGGCCTGGGTCTGTCGATCGTCCGCTCGATTGCCACTTTGCACGGCATCAAGGTGGCCTTGCAGGACTCGCCGCTCGGTGGCTTGCGGGTACGGGTCGTGTTTGCCCGTCATCCGGCCGAGCTGAAGGTGGAGGCGGACAGTAATTTTGTCGACCTGAGCCTGCCCGCAGTCGTTGGCGGCGCGCTGTCCTGAGTCAACGGTCTCGGCTGCTTGAGAAACAAACGCCGGGCCGCCCCAAGTGTTTCTCCTCCCCCTCGGGGGGCTGACGCGAAGCGGCAGGTCTGGGGGCGCTCTCAAGCCAGCCACTGCACGATCTGCCCGGCTTGCAGTGCGCCCGACCGCCGTTGAACTTCTTGGCCCTGGCGCAACTGCACCAAGGTCGGAATGCTGCGGATGGCAAAGCGGGTGGACAACTGCGGGCTGGCGTCGCTGTTGACCTTGACCAGCAAGGCGCGGCCCTTCAATTGCTGGCCGGCCAGCGCAAATTGCGGCGCCATCTGACGACAGGGCCCGCACCACGGGGCCCAGAAGTCCACCAGCACCGGCAACTCGCTGCCGCCCGCCACCGCATCGAAATTGGCGTCGTTCAGCTCGATCACCTCGCCGCTCAGCAAGGCCGCTCCGCAGTGACCGCAGACCGGGTCTTGCGTGGCACGTTCATCGGGAACGCGGTTCTTGGTTTGGCAATGTGGGCAGGTGATCAGCATGACGGCTCCTTGTTTGCATGAATATCTGAGGTTGCAGGCTGACTATTCAAGGCATGCGAAGGCCCCGCTGTGGAGGAGGGCGTCCCTATGCCTTCTGTACGCCATCCATATGCCATCCATATGCCTTCCTGATGCCCGGCCTGCTAACGTCAGCTTCATGCCTAAAGTTCAAAATCACCGCGCGTTGAAGGAATCGGCCCTGTCCTTGCTCGTCTGGGCGGTGACTTGGAGTTTGCTGTTCTGGCTGGACAGCCGCTTGGCGCTGGCCAACCTGGCCATGTTGCTGGTGCTGGCGGCCGCGCTGGCCAGTTTGTGGCAGCCGGTGCTGGTGTCGTTTGCCAGCAGCTTGGCGGCGGTGCTGGCCTTCAACTGGTTTTTTGTCCCGCCGCGCGGCAGCTTCAGCGTCGACGGCCACCAACATGCGCTGTTGCTGCTGGCGATGTTCGGTGTCAGCAGCATCACCGCCACCCTGATGGCGCGGCTGCGCAGCCAAGCGGCGCTGGCGGCGCGGCAGGCGCGCCAAGCCGAGCAGTTGCGCGCCTTCAGTGACCGCTTGCGCGACGGTGCCGATCCACAGGCGCTGGCACCGCTGTTGCAAGTCGAGCTGCAAACGCTGCTGGCGCTGCCGGTGCGGCTGATGTTGCTGAAAGGCCGGCTGCCGCTGACCGACAGGGCCGAGGACGTGCTGCTGCTGGGCGACGCGGTGGATGCCGATCAAAGCGCCGGGCTGTGGCAATGCCTGCGTCACGGCCATGCTTTT
>CANFYD010000192.1 GCA_947450745.1 Burkholderiales bacterium | reverse complement strand
GGTGACAGCTCTTGAAAACACGGTAATCGATTCAGCGCGTGAGGGCTATTGTGGTGAGCCCCTGGCTAAACAAAGTGCCCATGTTTGCCTGGTCAAAAAAACGCACTGTCGAAGGATCAGCACGACGGGGCGTTTTGCGCAGGTCAAGGAGGAAGCCGCAGCCCTAGGCTGCGCTGGGGGACACGGAGCAAAATGCCCCGTCGTGCTGATCCCGCAAACACGCCATTTCTCCTCGAATGTAGGGCCCATGAATCGCCCTCAGGCCTTGCGCATGATCAGACCTAACAGCGCCATCGACAGCACAAAACTGAACCAGATGCTGGGCTCGACTTCCAGCGACAGCCACTCCATCAGCTTGGCTGACAGGCCGACAAAGGCCAGGTTGACATAGGCGGCGGACAGCAGGCCGATGAAGAGGCGGTCGCCGCGGGTCGTGCGCATCGGTAAAAAGCCCTTGCGCAAAACGGTCGGCGACTTGATCTCCCACACCGTCATACCGGCCAGCAACAGCCCGATGCAACAGAAGAAAATGGCCACCGGGGTGGTCCAGTACATCCAAGAAAACATGGCAAATCCTTTTTTAAACGACTCGTCGGACAAGAGCAGTCGTTCGCACACAACCCGCTCAAATGGTTGAGGACAGAGCTACTCGCGAATACGCTCGGGCGATCTGTCCCACAAGGGCATCAAACTCTGCCCATCGCAAACCCTTTTGCGATGTAGTGGCGGACGAACCAGATCACGATGGCGCCGGGCACGATGGTCAGCGTGCCGGCCGCGGCAAGAGTTGCCCAGTCCATGCCGGAGGCGCTGACGGTGCGGGTCATGGTGGCGACGATGGGTTTGGCGTTGACGCTGGTCAGCGTGCGCGCCAGCAGCAATTCCACCCAGGAGAACATGAAGCAGAAGAAGACCGCGACCCCGACGCCCGCCTTGATCAGCGGCAGAAACACGGTGATGAAGAAGCGCGGGAAGCTGTAGCCGTCGATGTAGGCCGTCTCGTCGATCTCGCGCGGTATGCCGCTCATGAAGCCTTCCAGAATCCACACGGCCAGTGGCACGTTGAAGAGCAGGTGGGCCAGCGCCACGGCGATGTGCGTGTCCATCAGGCCCATCGTCGTATAGAGCTGAAAGAAGGGCAGCAAAAACACGGCAGGCGGCGTCATCCGGTTGGTCAGCAGCCAGAAGAACACATGCTTATCGCCCAGGAAGGAATAGCGCGAAAAGGCATAGGCCGCTGGCAGCGCCACGGTGATGGAGATCACCGAGTTGATCGCCACGTAAATCAGGCTGTTGATGTAGCCGGAGTACCAGGAAGCATCGGTAAAGATGGTCTTGTAGTTGTCCCAGGTGAAATGCTGGGGGAAAAAGCTGAAGCTGGTGACGATCTCCGCGTTGGTCTTGAAGCTCATATTGATCATCCAGTAGATGGGCAATAGCGCGAACACCAGGTAGGCGATCAGGAACAGCGTGCGTTTCTTGAAGCGGCGGTTATCACCCATGTTGAGTCTCCTTCTCGGCTTGGCCCAGCGCCTGCATCCAGTTGTAGAGGATGAAGCAGAGCAAAAGAATGATCAAAAAGTAGATCAGCGAAAATGCCGCTGCCGGGCCCAGATCGAACTGGCCAACCGCTTTTTGCGTCAGGTATTGCGACAAGAAGGTGGTGGAGTTACCCGGCCCGCCGCCGGTCAGCACAAAGGGCTCGGTGTAGATCATGAAGCTGTCCATGAAGCGCAACAGCACCGCAATCATCAACACCCCGCGCATTTTGGGCAACTGGATGTAGCGGAACACCGCGAACTTGCTGGCCCCGTCGATGCTGGCTGCTTGGTAGTAGGCATCGGGAATCGAGCGCAGGCCGGCAAAGGCCAGCAGCGCCACCAGCGGCGTCCAATGCCAGACGTCCATCACCAGCACGGTCAACCAGGCATGCACCGGGTTGCCGGTGTAGCTGTATTCAATCCCCATGTTTTGCAGCATCGCGCCGAGCAAGCCGATGTCACTGCGGCCAAAGATCTGCCAGATCGTACCCACCACATTCCACGGGATCAACAGCGACAGGGAAATGACTACCAACACCGCAGACGACTTCCAGCCCTGCGCCGGCATTGCCAGCGCCAGTGCGATGCCCAGTGGAATCTCCACCGCCAGCACGGCCAGCGAGAAAATCATCTGGCGGTACAGCGCGCCGTGCAGTTCTTCGTCCCGCATCACGCTGGCGAACCACTCGATGCCGACGAAGACGCGGCGCTCCGGCGAGATGATGTCCTGCACCGAATAGTTGACCACCGTCATCAGCGGCAGGATGGCCGAGAAGGCCACGCAGATCAGCACCGGCAAGATCAGGAACCAGGCTTTTTGATTGACGGGCTTCATGCCGGTGTCTCCTCGTTGTTCTTGTTGTTTTCTGTCGTGGGCTGCTGCACATCGAGCAAATGCTCGTCAGCGCCGTAAAAGCAGCTGTGCGGGCCGAGCACCTTGAGCCAGACCTCATCGCCTTCGCGCGGCGGTTCGGCCTGCGCATCGAGGCGCACGCGCACCAGCGCTGCGCCGACGCGCGCGGTGATCAGCCAGTAAGTGCCCACGTCCTGTACCTTGGCGACCGTCGTGCGCAGCGCGCCGTTGCTGTTGCTGCCGGCCAGTTCTACATATTCCGGCCGCACGCCGAGGGTGAAGCTGGCGGCTTGCTGTGGCAGGCGAGCGGCCAAAGCGGCGTCCAACGTCAGCGCTTGCCCGGCCAGCGTCAGCACGCGGCCGGTCAGTTGGGCGGGCAGGAAGTTCATGCCCGGCGAGCCGATGAAGTTGCCAACGAACATGTGCTGCGGGCGCTCGAACAGCGCATCGGCCGAGCCCATCTGCACCGCCCGACCACGCGTCATCACGACGATCTGCTCGGCGAAGGTCAACGCTTCCACTTGGTCGTGGGTGACGTAGATCAGCGTCAGCTTCAGCTCGCGGTGGATCTGCTTGAGCTTGCGACGCAACTGCCATTTCAGGTGCGGGTCGATGACGGTCAGCGGTTCGTCGAACAGCACTGCCGACACGTCCTCCCGCACCAAACCGCGGCCGAGCGAGATCTTCTGCTTGGCATCTGCCGTCAGGCCGGCGGCCCGTTGATCGAGCTGCCCGCTCATCTCCAGCATCTCGGCAATCTGGCCGACGCGGATTTTGATCTTGTCCGCCGCCATGCCCCGGTTCTTCAGCGGGAAGGCGAGGTTCTCGGCCACCGTCATCGTGTCGTAGATGACCGGGAACTGGAACACCTGGGCGATATTGCGTTGCTGCGGCGACAGCCGCGTCACATCCTGGCCGGCAAAGGTGACCGTGCCGTGCGACGGTTGCACCAGACCCGAGATGATGTTGAGCATGGTGGTCTTGCCGCAGCCCGAGGGGCCCAGCAAGGCGTAAGCGCCGCCGTCTTCGAAGCGCATCTTCAGCGGCAGCAGGGCGTAATCACTGTCCTGCTGCGGGTTCGGCCGGTAGGCGTGGGCGAGGTCAAGTTCGATGGCGGCCATCAGAGCTGCCCCTTTCTGGGCGGTGCCAGCAGCAGCAGGCCCTGTTGGTCAAACACATAGACCTGGGTGGCCTGCAAATAGAGCGTGATCGCGGCCCCCAGCTCGAAGTAATGCACGCCGGTCAGCTGCGCCACCAGCGGGCCCACCTCGCTGTCCACGTGTACAAAGCTGTCCGAGCCCGAGATTTCGGCCAGCTCGACCCGGCCCTTGATCGCCAGATCGCCCGGCTGGCTGCGCAGACGCAGCGCACTGGCGCGCACGCCGACCGTCACCGGGCCTGTTGTGGCCACACCGGCCGCGCCTGTTGCAAGATCCAAGGCCAGCCCTGGCAGCAAGTCGATGCGCTGCGGCTTCGCTTGGCCGGTCAGCAGGTTCATCGGCGGGTCACTGAACGCGCGCGCTACGCGCAGCGACGCCGGTTGATGAAACACTTCGGCCGTGAGGCCGTATTGCAGCAATTCGCCGCCGTCCAGCACGGCGGTGAAGCCGCCCAGCAGCAGCGCCTCGGCCGGCTCGGTGGTGGCATAGACCACCGTGGAGCCGCCGCTGGAAAAGAGCTGGCTCAACTCGTCGCGCAACTCCTCGCGCAGCTTGTAGTCCAGGTTCACCAGCGGCTCGTCCAGCAGCATCAGCGGTGCGTTCTTGGCCAGCGCCCGGGCCAGGGCCACACGTTGCTGTTGGCCGCCGCTCAGCTCGGCCGGCAACTTGTCCAGGTGCATTTCGATATGCAGCTTTTCGGCCAGCGCGTTCACCGTGTCGCGCAGTGCGGCGGGCTTCAGCTTGCTGCCCAGCTTCAGCGGCGAGGCGATGTTGTCAAACACCGTCATCGAAGGGTAGTTGATGAACTGCTGGTAGACCATGGACACATTGCGCTTGCGCACCGGCAGGCCAGTCACATCGACGCCGTCCACCAGCACGCGGCCTGAGCTCGGCTTGTCCAGCCCCGCCATCAAGCGCATCAGCGTGGTTTTGCCGGCCTGGGTCGCACCCAGCAGCACGGTGACGGCACTGGGCTGCAGCGTCAGGTCGAGCGTGTGCAGATGCACATCCGCACCGACCCGGTGTTTGATGGCTTGCAGGCTCAGTTGCATGGAGCTGTTCTTTTCATTGTTTTAGCCTTGTCGGTTCGGTTCGGTTCGGTCAGTTGTCTGTTTGTCTGTCTGTTTGCTATTTGTTGGCTGTCAGCCACGCATCGACTTGTGCGCGTTCAGCGGCGCTGTAATGCAGGCCCAGCTTGGAACGGCGCCACAGCACATCGTCGGCATTGCACGCCCATTCTTCGCGCTGCAAATAACGCAATTCAGCCTCGTACAAACCGGGCGCCACTTCCGCGCCCAGGTCGGCCAGCGTGGTCGCCTTGCCCAGCACCCGCCCGATGCGCGAGCCGTAGGCGCGCGCCAGCCGCCGTGCCAGCTTCGGTGGCAGGTAGGCATGGCGTTGCTGCACTGCTTGCACCAGTCGCTCAAAGTCGCGGTCCGGCCGCTCCGGTGCCCCAATCCACTCGCGCAGATCGCCGCCGGGCAGTTGTTCGGCTTCGGTCCAGGCTTTGCGGGGCTGGCCCAACATGCCGCTGACCAGGTCGGCGGCGTCTTCGGACAATTTGCGGTAAGTGGTGATCTTGCCGCCCCAGACGCTCAGCAGCGGCGCGCCCTGCGAGTTCGGCTCCAGCAGGTAGTCGCGGGTGACGGCCGAGGGGTCGCCGGATGCATCATCCAGCAGCGGCCGCACGCCGGCATAACTCCACACCACATCGTCAGTGGTGACCGGCTTGGCGAAGTAGCGGCTGGCCTGATCGCACAGATAGCTGATTTCTGCGGCGTCGATGCTGGCCTTGGCAAAGCCGGCCAAAGCTGCTTGCGGCAGCTCCACATCGGTGGTGCCGATCAGCGTGTAGTCCTCTTCGTACGGGATGGCGAAGATGATGCGCTTGTCCGGATTCTGGAAAATATAGGCATGGTCATGCTCGAAACAGCGCTTCACGATGATGTGGCTGCCCTTGACCAGCCGCAGGTTCTTGGTCGCCAACGCCTCGCCCTGTGCCGACTTGGCGACATCGCGCAAAAACGTCTCTGCCCAAGGCCCGGCCGCATTGACCAGCGCTCGCGCCTGCACCACACGCTCGCCCTGCGGCGTAGCCAGCGTGGCGCTCCAGCCCTCGCTGTGCCGCTGCACCGCCGTTACCGGGCTGCGGGTCAGCAGCTCGGCCCCGTGAGCCTGCGCATCCAGCGCGTTCAGCAGCACCAGCCGGGCGTCATCCACCCAACCGTCGGAATAGACAAAACCGCGCCGGTATTGCGGCTTCAACGGCTTGCCCAGCGGCGAGCGGTGCAGGTCCACCCCGGCGGAGGCGGGCAAAACCTCGCGCCGCGCCAGATGGTCGTACAAAAACAGGCCGAGGCGAATCATCCAGGCCGGCCGCATCGCCGCGTCGTGCGGCATCACAAAGCGCAGCGGCCACATGATGTGGGGGGCGCTTTTCAACAGAATTTCGCGCTCCTGCAGCGCCTTTCTGACCAGCGAGAACTCGTAATACTCCAAGTAGCGCAGGCCGCCGTGAATCAGTTTGGTGCTGGAGGACGAGGTGTGGGCGGCAAAGTCCGAGGCCTCGGCCAGCAGCACCTTCCAGCCGCGCCCCGCCAAATCGCGCGCAATGCCCACCCCGTTGATGCCGCCGCCCACCACCAGCACGTCGAAGCTGTTCGGCGTGGTGGCAGCGGTGGCTGCGGCGGCGCTGGCGTTGGGTGCAAGCCTGTTGGGGTCGGTCACAAGGGGTCTCCGGAAGAATGTTGGGTTCGCTATTTTGCTTGCCTTTTTCCTTTTTAACGCGTTTTGGTGCGATTGGTCACAGGGTTAACCCGTTAACTGCTTCGTTTGGGTTCGCTTTAGGCTAGCGATGTGACCAAAACGGTGCGTTGCCAGCATCCTGAACTGAACTTCATGACTCCCAATCCGCGTCAAAACGATCTCTTGCTGGAGGTTCGCGCCCAAGGCTCGATCAGCGTCGAAGCACTGGCCGAAAAATTCGGCGTGACCTTGCAAACGGTGCGCCGCGATGTGCAGCGCTTGGCCGAGGCCGGCTTGGTGGCACGCTTTCACGGCGGCGTGCGGGTGCCGTCCAGCACCACCGAAAACATCGCCTACCGCCAGCGCCAAGCGCTGCAGGCCGACGGCAAGGCCAGCATCGCGCGAGCGATTGCGGCGCGCGTGCCGGCCGGCTGCTCGATGTTTCTGAACCTGGGCACCACCACCGAGGCGGTGGCGCGCGAGTTGCTGCATCACCAGGGTTTGCGGGTCATCACCAACAACCTGAATGTGGCGATGATCCTGGCCGACAACCCGGACTGCGAGCTGGTGATGGTGGGCGGTGTGGTGCGCTCGCGCGACCGCGGCGTGATCGGCGAAGCAGCGGTTGATTTCATCCGCCAGTTCAAGGTGGACATCGGCTTGATCGGCATTTCCGGCATCGAGCCCGACGGTTCGCTGCGCGACTACGACTACCGCGAAGTGATGGTGGCCCGCGCCATCATCGAACACTCGCGCGAGGT
>CANFYD010000191.1 GCA_947450745.1 Burkholderiales bacterium | reverse complement strand
GACACCAGCCCGCCGATGACGACGATGGCCAGCGGGCGCTGGATCTCGGAGCCGGGCCCGCTGGCAAACAGCAGCGGCACCAGGCCGCCGCCCGAGATGGCGGCCGTCATCAGCACCGGCCGCAGCCGCCGTTTAGCGCCCTCCACCACCACTTGGCCCAGCGCCATGCCCTGCGCCAGCAACTGGTTGAAGTAGCTGACCATCACCACCCCATTCAACACCGCAATGCCGAGCAGCGCGATAAAGCCCACCGAGGCCGGCACCGACAAATATTCACCCGACACCGCCAAGGCGACCACACCGCCAATCAGCGCCAGCGGCACATTGGCCAGCACCAGCAGCGCCTGTCGCACCGAGCCGAAGGTGGAGAACAAGATAAAGAAGATCAGCGCCAGCGCGACCGGAATCACCACCCCCAGGCGGCGCGCCGCGCGCTGCTGGTTCTCGAACTGCCCGCCCCAGGTCAAGGAATAGCCGGCCGGCAACGCCACTTTTGCCGCCACCAGCGCCTGCGCTTCTTGCACAAAGCCGACCAGATCGCGGCCGCGCACATTGGTTTGCACCACCACATAGCGCTGCGCCTGCTCACGGTCGACCTTGACCGGCCCGTCCACGCGGCGCAGCTTGGCCACCGCACTCAGCGGCACCGACTGACCGTCCGCGGTCGTGATGCGCAGCGCCTCGAACTCCTCCGGCGAGGCACGCAAGCTCTCGCTGCCACGAATCACCAGCGGCGTGCGCCGGCCTTGCTCATGCACGGTGCCAACCGTCTGCCCCTCGACCCAGCGGCGCAAATCGGCCTGGATCTGCTCGGCGCTCAAGCCGAAGCGCCCGGCCGCCAAACGGTCGATGTCGATCTGCAGATATTGCACGCCGTCATTGCGAATGGTCAGCGTGTCGGTGGCGCCTGGCAACTTGGCCACCAGGGCTTCGGTCTCGGTCGCCAGCCGGTTCAGCTGCGCCAGGTCGGTGCCGTAGATCTTGATCGCCACATCACCGCGCACGCCGGTCAGCATTTCAGACACCCGCATGTCGATCGGCTGCGTGAAGCTGGGTGAAATGCCGGGGAAGTCCTCCATCACCGCGCGCAATTCGCCGGTCAGCCATTCCTTGTCCGGTTGGCGCCATTGATCGCGCGGCTTCAGCACCAGAAAGCTGTCGGTCTGGTTCAAACCCATCGGGTCCAGCCCCAGCTCGTCCGCGCCGCTGCGCGCCACCACGCTGGCCAGCTCGGGCACGCGAGCCAACAAGGCTTGCTGCACCGCCAAGTCCAACGCCACCGAGTTGTCGAGGCTGATCGACGGCAGTTTTTCGAGCTGCATGATGATGTCGCCTTCATCCAGCGTCGGCATGAAAGACTTGCCGATCACGCCGAACATCAGCACCGTGCCGACCAACGCGGCCAACGCGCCGCCCATCATGGCGCGCTCATGCCGCATCGCCCAAGCCAACAGCAGCGCATAGCCTCGGTTCAGGTGGCGCACCAACCAGGGCTCATGCGCCGGGCCGACATGCAACAGCCACGAGGCCAGCACCGGCACCAAGGTCAGCGACAGCAGCATAGAAATGCTCAGCGCAAACACGATGGTCAGCGCCACCGGGGCGAACAACTTGCCCTCCAACCCTTCCAGGCTCAGCAGCGGCAGGAACACGATCACGATGATGGCGATGCCGGCGGCCACCGGCACCGCCACCTCGCGGCTGGCCCGGTACACCAGGTGCAGCGGCGATTGGGATTTGGCCTGCGGTCCGGTCAGCGCGGTTTCGATGTTTTCGATCACCACCACCGCGCCGTCCACCAGCATGCCGATGGCAATCGCCAAGCCGCCCAAGCTCATCAAGTTGGCCGACAAGCCGAACTGCCGCATCAGCACAAACGTCCCCAGGGCCGAGAACGGCAGGATCAGCGCCACCACGATGGCGGCACGCAGATTGCCCAGAAAAGCCAACAGCAGGATCACCACCAGCGCGACCGCCTCCAGCAGCGCCTTGCCGACCGTCTTCACCGCCCGGTCCACCAAGCTGCTGCGGTCATAAAACGGCACCACCGTCATGCCGGGCGGCAAGCTGGTGGCCAGCTCGGCCAAGCGCTTTTTGACGCCCGCCACCACATCGCTGGCGTTGGCGCCGCGCAGACCCAGCACCAAGCCTTCAACCGCCTCACCCTTGCCATCGCGGGTGACCGCGCCGTAGCGGGTCAACTCGCCAAAGCGCACCTCGGCCACGTCACCGACCCGCACGACACGGCCATCGATGGCCCGCAGCACCGTCGCTTTGACATCGTCCAGCGTATGGATCGCCCCTTCGGCGCGCACGATCAAGGCCTCTTCACCGCTGGAAAGTCGTCCGGCACCGTCGTTGCGGTTGCCGGCCACCAAAGCAGCTTCCAATTGAGTCAGCGTGACACCCCGGGCCAGCAAGGCCGCCGGGTCGGGCACCACTTCAAACGTGCGCACGCGGCCGCCCAGGCTGTTCACATCGGCCACGCCGGGCAAGGTGCGCAGCGCAGGGCGCACGACCCAGTCCAGCACGCGCCGGCGCTCTTCCAGCGACTGCGGGCCTTCCAGGGTGAACATGAACATCTCGCCCAGCGGCGTGGTGATCGGAGCCATGCCGCCGCTGGTATTCGGCGGCAAATCCTTCATCACCCCGGCCAGCCGCTCGCTGACCTGCTGGCGGGCCCAGTACACATCGGTGCCGTCCTCGAAGTCGAGGGTGATGTCGGCCAGCGCGTATTTGGAGGTCGAGCGCAGCATCTTCTGGCGCGGAATGCCCAGCACCTCCTGCTCGATCGGCACGGTGATGCGGGACTCCACCTCCTCCGGCGTCATGCCGGGGGCCTTCATGATCAGCTTGACCTGGGTGGTCGAGACATCGGGGAAGGCGTCGATCGGCAAGCCCAGATAAGCCAGCGTGCCGCCAGCCACCAACATGGCGGCAAGAATCAGCACCAACAGGCGCTGGCGCAGCGAGAAAGCAATCAGTTCAGACAACATGAGCAGCAGCCGTCCAGGTTCATTGAGCCGCAGCTGAGGCAGGTGCCAGAGCTGGAGTTGGAGTTGATGCAGCGCGCATGGACTTCAGCGAAGCCATGCCCTGCACCACCACGTGGCTGCCGACCGGCACCCCGCGCACCGTCGCCAACCCGCCGGCTGCGCCCTGCACCTGCACCGGCAGGCTGCGGTATTGGCCCACTGCGGACATGACGAAGACCGTGCTCACTCCAGCGTCTTCAAGCAGCGCGGCGGCTGGCAGTTGCACCAGCCCGGCAGCAGCGCGCTCCAACTGTGCCTCCACCGCCTGGCCGACCCGCAAGTCATTGCCCGGCACCGCAATCTCGGCCCGTACCAGCACCGACTGGCTGGCAGCATCAACCGCATGGCCAACGGCAATCACCTTGCCCTGAGCTGTTTGCTCCGCCCCCTGCCGGCCTACCAGCCGCACCACATCGCCCGCCCGCACCGAAGTGGCCTCGGCCACCGGCACTTGCAGCTCCACCCACAGCGGCTGCAGCTTGGCGAGGCGAAACAGCGCAGCAGCTTCCTCGACCCGCTGCCCCACCACGACGGGGCGCTCCAGCACCACGCCGCTGATCGGGGCCTTCAGCGTCAGCACGCCGGCCGCGCCCTGCGCCGCGCCACCGGCTTGGCTCAAGGCCAACTGCCGCTCCTCTTGATGCTCATCAGCCAGCCCGGCTTGGGCACGGGTTGATTCAAGGCGCGAAGCGGCGATCAAGCCTTCTTGGAACAGTTTTTCGTCCCGCGCAAGAGCGGCCGCCGCCAGCGCGGCATGGCTGCGCGCCACATGCACGTCGTGCTGCAACTCCTGCGCCTGCGCGCTGCGCAACACCGCCAGCACTTGGCCGGCGCGCACGCTGTCGCCGACGCTGACACGCAGCGATTCGATCAGCCCGGGCAGCGGCGCGGCCAGCACGCGCTGCTGGCTGCTGGGCACCAGCAACACGGCCGGGTAGCGACTGGCGGCACCGGCACTGCTGACGGCCGCCACTTGGGTACGCACGCCCAGCGCTTCCACCTGGCGGGGCGTCAAGGTCAGCGTCGAACTCGGCACGGCGGTGGCGGCCTGCAGCGGCCCGGCCATCAACATGGCGGTCAAGAAAACAGCGCTGCACAACAAGGCAGTGGTGGGCGTCAGGGTGGGCTTCATGAAAGTGTGGCGGCGCAAAGCAAACATGGCTGGCAGGCGGCGTTGCGGCCGCAGGTGAATGAACTCAGGCCGCAGTCTGCCGCGCGAACGTGAAGCGAACGTGAACACACAAGTCTCTTTCCAGTGCTACCGTTCTCCTCCCTTCGGAGACTGATCAATGCGACTGCTGCTGCTGGAAGACGACACCATCCTGGGCGAAGGCTTGCGGGACTATTTGCAGACCGACGGCCATGTGGTCGATTGGTGCCAACGTTTGATCGAGGTCGCCCCTCTGCGCGAAGAGCCCTACGACGCGCTGCTGGTGGACTGGCAGCTGCCCGACGGCTCCGGCCTGGACTGGGTGCGCTCGATACGCCGCCAAGGCGACAGCACGCCGGTGCTGATCCTGACCGCGCGTGACTTGTTGAGCGACCGTATCCACGGCCTCGACTCAGGCGCCGATGACTACCTGGTCAAGCCGTTCGACCCGGAAGAGTTGACCGCCCGCATCCGCGCCATCCGGCGCCGCGTCTCCGGCTCGGCCAGCGCCCGCTTGAGCTTTGGCGAGGTCGAACTGGACCTGAACGGCAAGATTGCCTGGCTCAGCGGCCTGCGCACCGACCTGACCGCACGCGAATGGGCGCTGGTGGAAGCGCTCGCTCTGCGCGCCGGCCGACTGGTGTCGAAAAGCGATCTCGACTCGCTGGTGCTGGGGCTGGACGGCGAGGTCTCCAGCAACTCGCTGGAGGTGCATGTGTCCAGCATCCGGCGCAAGCTGGGCCGCCAGTTGATCGAAACCGTGCGCGGCTTGGGTTATCGGATGCCCGCATGAATGCGCTGCCCTCGATCCGCCAACGCCTGTCGTACGCGCTGTTCGGCATCTCCATCGTCTGGGGCCTGGCGGTCACCGGGGCGGTAGGGCTGGCAGTGCGGCATGAAGTGGACGATCTGCTGGACAACACCTTGCAGGAGTCGGCCGAAATCCTCTTCGGCCTGTTGTCCTTCAACGCGGCTCAACTGCCGCTGAGCGGCGGGGGCGGCGCGATGCCGGCGCCAGTGCACAACGAGCACATCGTCTGGCAAATCGTCAGCGCCAACCACCGGGTGCAATTGCGCTCGCACCGTGCGCCGGACCAGGTCCTGGTAGAAACGCCAAGCCTGGGCCTGTCCGACAGTGGTGAGGCCTGGCGGGTCTACGGCATGCCCTTTGATCCATCAGGCCGCACACTTTATGTTGCCCAGCGCGGCCAGGAACGAAGGGAAGCGCGTTGGGAGGCCACCGCCGTTGCGGCTGGGGCTGCCTTGGTCGTGGGGCTGCTGTGCGTGGTCTGGATGCGCGCCCGTGTGCGCCGGGAGCTGGCACCGATCACCGCCATGTCCGCGGCCGTCGCACAGTTCGACCCGCTGCACCCCAGCCGCCCCGGCCAACCCAGCACCCGACTGATCGCCGCCACCCGCTCCGAACTGCTGCCGATGCAAGACGCCATCAATGACCTGGGCACACGGCTGGCTCGGCGGATGGCCAACGAACGGGCGTTTTCATCCCACGCTGCCCATGCATTGCGCACGCCGCTGGCGGGCATGGTGGCTCAATTGGCGGTGGCACAGCGCAAGTCGCCGCCCGAGGCACAGGCGCATTTGCTGCGTACCCGTCAAGCCGCAAACCGGCTGCAGCAGGTGGTGACGGCCTTGCTCACGTTGTTCCGCAGCGGCGCCGAAGTGAAGTGGCAGGCGGTCGCTGTAGCGGACCTGCTCGCCCATCTGCATTTCGACAAATTGACGCTCACGGCCAACCCGGCCGCACAAATCCACGGCGACCCGGACCTGCTCTCCGCCGCCTTGATGAACCTGTTCGACAACTCGTTGCGCCACGGCGCCCTCGAGGTGACGGTCAGCGTGGGCCCCAACTCGGACGAAGCGGGCGGCGATGTGCTGGTCGTGCAAGACGACGGCAGCGGCATCCCCGACAGTCAGCGGCAACGGCTGCAACAAGCACTCGACAGCCAAGACTACGACAACCAGATGGGCCTGGGCCTGATGCTGGCCGACCTGGTCGCCCGCGCTCACGGCGGCCAGCTGCGCTTGTGCCCCTCGGCGGCCGGATGCAAGGTGGAGCTCAGGCTGGGTGCTGCGGCGGCAGGCGCTGACCACCCCGCTTGAGACGGTACGGCGCGGCTTGGCACGGCGCGTTGCATGCCCTGAAGGTGCAGCCGCCACCGGCTGTCCTCGGCGATGGCACAGTCATTGCTTAGCTCTTGGGACTTCCGTTATTGCGCCCTGACCTTGTTTATCCACAGGCTGGCAGGCGCTGACGGTTTCAAGTAGCATAGGGTTATCCCTAATCAAACGCACCGAGGCACACCATGCATTCAGGCACCTTCCCGCTTCACAACCGTTCCGTCTTCACACTGCTGGCGCGTGCAATCAGGGGCAACAAGTTGCGCCGTATCAAAGCGGCTGCGGCACATGCAGGTCCAACACTCAGCGCAGCGGCAGCGGCTCCGCTTGCCGTCAGCGCAGCAGCGCCGCGTTCGCTGCTGGTCACGCTCGGCCAGTGGACGCACTTTTTGGGCGACTCGCGGCTGGCCTGGGCCACGGCCGGCCAAATGAGTCACTCGCCCCGTCAAGCCGACACGTCCCTGTAAGCCGCCGCGCGGGTCGCGAGCGGCGCGACACGAGGTCGTTGGGCCGATACTGCGGCTTCCCTCTTTTCAACGGTAGCCCTCATGACCCTTTCGACCGCCCAGTTGTTCACCGAAGCCCGCACTCAAAACGGCTATCTTGACCGCCCCGTCACCGACGCGCAATTGCG
The DNA here is from genome assembly GCA_947450745.1 of Burkholderiales bacterium. Taxonomy (GTDB): domain Bacteria; phylum Pseudomonadota; class Gammaproteobacteria; order Burkholderiales; family Burkholderiaceae_C; genus Paucibacter_A. The sequence continues at coordinate 109 of CANFYD010000191.1, read as the reverse complement.
CGAGCTGTACGACTTGCTCAAGTTCGGCCCGACCGCCGCCAATGCCTGCCCGGCACGCTTCAAGTTCGTGCGCTCGGCTGCGGCCAAGGAGCAACTGCTGACCTGCGTG
>CANFYD010000190.1 GCA_947450745.1 Burkholderiales bacterium | reverse complement strand
GGATTTATTGGCGGACCCATGTTTTGGTCAGGCGCAAAAAAGGCCGCATCGCTGCGGCCTTTTTTGATTTTCAGACTGGAGGAAATTCCTCTAGTCAGAGGGGTCAGAGCTACTCAGGAGTACCTTCGGGCGATCTGACCCCAGGACAGGAAGAAATTTCTCTAGTCAGTTGGGGACAGAGCTACTCGCGGGGTACCCCTCGGGCGATCTGTCCCACAAGGTCTTTACATGTCCATGCCGCCCATGCCGCCCATGCCACCACCCATGCCGCCGCCCATGCCACCGGCAGGTGCGTCGTCCTTGGCGGACTCGCAGACCATGCACTCTGTCGTCAACATCAGCGATGCGACTGAAGCTGCGTTTTGCAGTGCCAGACGTGTCACCTTGGTGGGGTCCAGGATGCCCATTTCGATCATGTCACCGTAGGTGTCATTGGCTGCATTGAAGCCAAAGTTGCCCGAACCGGCCAGCACAGCGTTCACGACGACGGAGGCTTCGCCACCGGCGTTGTAGACGATTTCGCGCAGCGGTGCTTCGATGGCCTTCATCACCAGCTTGATGCCGGCGTCTTGGTCAGCGTTGGCACCCTTGAGCACGCCAACAGCTTGCTTGGCACGCAACAAAGCGACGCCACCACCGGCCACGATGCCTTCTTCCACAGCAGCGCGGGTCGCGTGCAGGGCGTCTTCAACGCGGGCCTTCTTTTCCTTCATTTCGACTTCGGTCGCAGCGCCAACCTTGATCAGTGCAACACCGCCGGCCAACTTGGCCACGCGTTCTTGCAGCTTTTCACGGTCGTAGTCGCTGGAAGCGTCTTCGATCTGGATGCGCACTTGCTTGACGCGGGCTTCGATGTCGGCAGCGGCACCAGCACCGTCGATGATGGTGGTGTTTTCCTTGCCCACTTCAACGCGCTTGGCTTGGCCCAGATCGGCCAAAGTGACCTTTTCCAGCGTCAGGCCGACTTCTTCAGCGATGACCTTGCCGCCCGTCAGGATGGCGATGTCTTCCAGCATGGCTTTGCGGCGGTCGCCGAAGCCAGGTGCCTTGACGGCCACAACCTTCAGGATGCCGCGGATGGTGTTGACCACCAGCGTTGCCAGGGCTTCGCCTTCGACGTCTTCCGAGATGATCAGCAGCGGACGGCCCGACTTGGCCACTTGCTCCAGCGTCGGCAGCAGGTCACGGATGTTGCTGATTTTCTTGTCGTACAGCAGGACAAACGGGTTGTCCAGCAGGGCGGCTTGCTTCTCAGGATTGTTGATGAAGTAAGGGCTCAGGTAGCCGCGGTCGAATTGCATGCCTTCGACGACGTCCAGCTCATTGTCCAGCGACTTGCCGTCTTCGACGGTGATGACGCCTTCTTTGCCGACCTTGTCCATGGCGTCAGCAATGATCTTGCCGATCGACTCGTCGCTGTTGGCCGAGATCGAGCCGACTTGGGCGATTTCCTTGGTCGTCGTGGTGGCCTTGGAGGCCTTCTTCAGCTCGGCGATCAGGGCTGTGACAGCCTTGTCGATGCCGCGCTTCAGGTCCATCGGGTTCATGCCGGCGGCCACGTACTTCATGCCTTCGTGCACGATGGCTTGTGCCAGCACGGTAGCGGTGGTGGTGCCGTCGCCCGCGTTGTCAGACGTCTTGGAAGCAACTTCCTTGACCATCTGCGCGCCCATGTTCTGGAGCTTGTCTTTCAGTTCCACTTCCTTGGCCACGGACACACCGTCCTTGGTCACGGTCGGGGCGCCGTACGAGCGCTCCAACACGACGTTGCGACCCTTGGGGCCCAGCGTGACCTTGACCGCGTTGGCCAAGATGTTCACGCCTTCAACCATGCGGGCACGTGCTTCGCCGCCGAAAATTACGTCTTTTGCTGCCATGAAAATTCTCCGAATTCTGTGAATGAGCCACGCCTCACTTACCCGAGCGCTTGTCGAGAAGTTAAAGCGTAGCGAGCGGCGTGCTGGCTAGGCGGACGGAGCGCAGGAACCGGAGCGTGCGTTCTGCACGTGAGGATTCCGAGCACCGCCCAACGACGCCAGCGCGTCGCGCAGTAGCTTTAACGCTCGACAACAGCGAAGAGGTCTTCTTCGCGCATGACGAGGAGCTCGTCGCCGTCGACCTTGACGGTCTGGCCTGAGTACTTGCCGAACAGAACGCGGTCACCGACCTTGACGTTCAGGGCGATCAGGTCGCCACGGTCGTTGCGCTTGCCCACACCAACGGCCAGCACTTCGCCTTGATCGGGCTTTTCTGCGGCGTTGTCAGGAATGACGATGCCCGAAGCCGTTTTGGTTTCTTGTTCGAGGCGCTTAACGATCACGCGATCGTGCAGAGGACGCAGATTCATCACATCTCCTTGAGATTTATAGCTAATACAACTGGAATGCCGACCGAGCCGGCGACTCCGACAGGGCGGTTGACTCGCCGAACTTTCGTCCCTTGAGTCGTTAGCACTCACCGGCGGCGAGTGCTAGCAGGAAAGATTATATGGGCGGGTGATGACAATTCAAGGGGGCGGCAAGCACTTGTCTGCCAGTCTGGCCAAACTGGGGCAAGCCCGGACGCAGCACTCGCCGAGCGCTTCGAACGGCAGGACTGTGAGGCCGCAAGGGCCATCTTGTCGTTCGCCTGACGGCGATACTGCCGCCCTGACTTGTCGATCACCGCCCCTCACTGACTCCCTGTCCCACCATGCCGATCAAGCCGATCAAGCCGCCCCACCGTGACGCCACGCCCCAGCCGCTTCTGTTTGAAGCGCCCGTGCCGATGGCGGAACTGCAGCAACTGTTCACCCTTTTCAATGCGCGCCGCTATGCCGACATGGAAGCGCGTGCGCTGAGCCTGACTCAGCGCTGCCCCAGCGACGGGCAAAGCTGGAAAGCGCTGGGTATTGCGCGTCAGGTGCAGGGCAAAGACGCGCTGAGCGCTTTGCAGCGGGCGATGACGCTGCTGCCGCAAGATGCCGAGCTGCCCAGCAACCTCGGCGGGCTGTTGAACGAGGGCGGGCAATTTGATCGCGCGGCTGAATGCTTTCGCCTGGCCTTGGCGCTCCAACCGGGCTTTGCTGCGGCGCACAGCAATCTGGGTCTGGCGTTGCTGGGCTTGGGGCAGTTCGAGGCGGCGGCGGCAAGTTGTCGGCAGGCGCTGGCGCTTCAACCCGATATGGCCGTGGCGCACAACAATCTGGGCAACGCCTTGATGGCCTTGGGGCAACTGGGTGATGCCCTGTCCAGCTACCAAGCCGCCATCCGGCACAACCCGCGTCTGGCGCAAGCCCATCACAGCCTGGGCAATGCGCAGCGGCAGCAGGGCGACTTGGGCGCGGCGGGCCAAAGCCTGCGCCGCGCTGTGGACATCAACCCCAGCTATGCCGCCGCGCACAACAGCTTGGCGCTGCTGCTGCAAGCCGGTGGGCAAACCCAGGCGGCGGCCGAAAGCTTCGAGCGCGCCATCATCCTGCAGCCCGATTTTGCCGAGGCGCACTTCCACCTCGGCAAGCTCTTGTCCGAAGCGTCGCAGGCCGAAGCGGCGGTGACTCATTACCAGTTGGCGCTGCGCATCAAGCCGGATTTTGCTGAGGCGCACAGCAACCTGGGCAATGCCTTGAAGGCCATCGGCCGCTGGGACGACGCCTTGGCCAGCTACGCCCAAGCGCTGCAGCTCAAAGCCGATTTCCCCCAAGCCCAGCGCAACCTGGCTCAGGCGCTGAAGGAGGTCGGGCGGCTCGACGAAGCGGCTGCGCTGCTGCGGCGGGCCATCGAGCTGGAACCGCTGGACTTGAGCACTCGCAGCGATATGCTGTTCCTGCGCAATTTGCAGCCGGCGCTTGAAGCGACAACGAGTGCGGCGCAGCGCTTGGCCGAGGCACGCGAGTTCGGTGCCTTGGCCACTCAACGGGTCCCGCAGGCCCAGGCGTTCACGCATTGGCCCAACAGCCCCGACCCCAAGCGCTGCTTGCGGGTCGGCTGGGTGTCGGCCGATCTGCGCCAGCATCCGGTCGGCTATTTCACCCAGTCTGTGATTGCCTCAATGGCTGCCTTGGCTGGGCCGGCGGGCGCTGCCGTCGAGCTGTTTGTCTATTCGAATCACCCCGACCCCAAGCCCGACCGCATCAGCGCGCAGATCGCGGCGCATTGCAAGACTTGGACGCCGGTGAAGGGCATGACGGATGCGCAACTGGCCGCGCAAGTGCGCAGCGACGGCATCGACGTGCTGATCGATCTGTCCGGCCACACCGGTGGCAACCGGCTCGCTCTGTTCGCCTGCAAGCCTGCGCCGCTGCAGCTCAGCTGGTTGGGCTATTGCGCCAGCACCGGGCTGGCCGCGATGGACTACTTCATTGCCGACCGCTGGATCGCCCCGCTCGCCGCCGAGTCCGAATTCACCGAGCGTTTGCTGCGCCTGCCCGAGACTTTTCTGTGCTTCACGCCGCCCGAGGTGGACTTGGCCGTGTCCGCGCTGCCTGCCAGCACGCGCGGCGCCGTCACCTTTGGCTGCTTCAACAATCTGGCCAAATTGAACGACGCGGTGCTAGCGCTGTGGGCGCAGATCCTGCTGGCGCTGCCGAGCAGCCGCTTGTTCCTGAAGGCCGCGCCGTTGGCCGACCCGGTCATAGCGGCGGCGCTGCTGAAGCGCTTTGCCGCGCTGGGCGTGGGGGCCGAGCGCCTGCTGCTGGAAGGCCAGCAGGCGCGCGCCGACTATCTGGCCGCCTATCACCGGGTCGACATCGCGCTGGACCCCTTCCCCTATCCCGGCGGCACCACCTCGGTCGAGGCCTTATGGATGGGCGTGCCGGTGCTGAGCTTCCAAGCCGGCGGCAGCGCGCTGGCGCGCCAAGGCGAAAGCATTCTGCAGAACTGCGGCTTGGCCGATTGGCTGGCCCGTGACGAGCAGGATTACCTGCGTTTGGCGCTCAGTCACGCCGCCGACCTGCCAGCGCTGGCCGCGCTGCGCCAGCGCCTGCGCCAGCAGTTGCTCGACTCACCGCTGTGCGATGCGCCTCGCTTTGCCCGCCATCTGGAGGCGGCGCTGCGCGAAGCCTGGGTGGCGTGGTGCGCGGGCCGAACTGCAACCAGCTGAGGCCAAGCCTGCTCAGCGCAGCCAAGTCAGGCCCAGACCGACCGCCGCGCAAATCAGCAGCAGTCGCATCACGCCCAGCTTGAAACGGAACAAGGCGATCAAGGCGCCGACGGTGATCAACGCTGAAACGACGTCAAAGCGGCCGGCGAAGCCCTGCGGCCACAGCACATGAAAGGCGAAGAACAGCGCCAGATTCAGGATCACGCCGACCACGGCTGCCGTGATGGCGGTCAGCGGCGCGGTGAACTTCAAATTGCCGTGGGTCGCTTCCACCAGCGGCCCGCCGGCCAGGATGAAGACGAAGCTGGGCAAAAAGGTAAAGAAGGTCACCACCGTGGCCGCCACGGCAGCGCCGAGGAACAGCGCTTCGGGCCCGAACACCTGCTTGACCCAGCCGCCGACAAAGCCGACAAAGGCCACCACCATGATCAGCGGCCCCGGCGTCGTTTCGCCTAAAGCTAGGCCGTCGATCATCTGCGTGGCCGTCAACCATTGAAATTGCTCCACCGCGCCCTGGTAGACATAGGGCAGCACGGCATAAGCGCCGCCAAAAGTCAGCAGCGCTGCCTTGGTGAAGAACCAGCCCATTTGCGTCAACGTGCCGTCCAGGCCATAAATGGCGATGAGTCCGCCAAACGCCGCCAGCCACAGCCCTAAGCCGACCGCCAGGATGCGGCTGAAGTGGCCGCGTGAAAAGCGTGCGTGCGCGGGCGTGGGCGTGGCGTCGTCGATCAGCGCCGGCCCGTAACTCGGCTGCGCCGTGCCGTGGCCGCCACCGACCACAAACACCTGCGGTGCCCAGCGCCCGCCGAAATGCCCGATCAGCGCCGCCAGCAGCACGATCAGCGGGAAGGGCAGGTCCAGCGCAAAGATCGCCACAAAGGACGCGGCGGCAATGCCCCACAACCAGCCGTTTTTCAGCGCCCGCGTGCCGATGCGGTGCGCTGCATGCAGGACCAGCGCGGTGACGGCCGGCTTGAGCCCGTAAAAAATCCCCGCCACCACCGGCAACTGCCCATACACCAGATAAATCCAGCTCAGCGCGATCAGGATGAACAGCGACGGCAGGACGAACAACCCGCCAGCGACAAGGCCGCCCCAGGTGCGGTGCATCAGCCAGCCGATGTAGGTGGCCAGCTGCTGCGCCTCCGGGCCCGGCAACACCATGCAGTAGTTCAGCGCATGCAAGAACCGCTTCTCGCTGATCCAGCGCCGCCGCTCGACCAGCTCGGTATGCATGATCGCAATCTGCCCCGCCGGCCCGCCAAAACTGATGAAGCCCAGCTTGAGCCAAAACGTGAACGCCTCCCAAAAGGAGACCGGGGCGGGCGGCGTGCGCAAGGGCTCGGCGGGGTTTGTCGGCATGGGTTCGGCATCGGCGGGATCGAGCCGCATTGTCCATGACTCAACGGCTCTCGCCGCCTTGCCCTTCAACCCGCCACAACCCGCTTCAGCTTGCCGCTGCGACCCAGTGGCAGGGCGGCGACGGCTTGGGTGCTGATGTGCAGGGGCATGGCCCCTTGTGCGGTGGCGAACTCGCACAGCAGGCGGCGGTAGTGTTCACGTTGCGCGGGCGTGGCGGCTGCGGTTGGCCCGAGCAGCAGTCGCCAAGTGCCGCCGCCGCGCTGCGGCAGTTGCCGGAGCTGGAAGTCGAACAGGCCGGCCTGGTCTTCCAGCACGGTGCTCAGGGCCAGCGGCAGCAGGGTGACCGGTTGACCTTCAATGCCGGGCACGATCAGCGCGTCATCGCGGCGCCCCTGCACCTGCACGACCGGCAGGGCCGAACCACAGCGGCAGGGTTGGCTAGCGACGGTGATGCGGTCGCCGAGGTCGAAGCGGATCAGCGGCTGCAGGTGGTTGGCCAAGTTCGTCAGCAGGGTGGTGTGCGAGGTTTGGCCGGGCGGCACCGGGCGGTACTGCGCATCGACCGGTTCCAGCAGCACCCAGTCGGCGTTCACATGCAACTGCCCATGGCCGCATTCCCAGGCGATCGGCAGAAATTCCGACGCGCCGT
>CANFYD010000189.1 GCA_947450745.1 Burkholderiales bacterium | reverse complement strand
TGAATTCAATAGCCGCCCGTGAGGCGGCTATTGAATTTATCAGAGGCAACGATCAATGTTCAAGAGTTCGAATATTTTAATGGCCATCGTGCTGGCGGTCGCCGTGCATGCGCCAGCCACGGCGCAGGATGTTGAGGCCGGGCGTGTCAAATCGCAAGTTTGCGCCGCTTGCCACGGGGTTGACGGTAATTCCATGGTGGGCACCTTCCCGAATTTGGCCGGTCAGTCCTGGCGTTATATCTACATTCAGCTGAAGGATTACAAGGAGGGCCGTCGCACGCATGAAATCATGACGCCGATGGCGCTGCCTTTGAGTCGGCAAGACATGATAGACATCGGTAATTACTTTGCGGCTCAAGTGCCCAAACCGTCCAGCTTCCAAGCAGATCCCGACAAGATCAAGCTGGGCATGGCCAAGGCCAACGAAACGCTGTGTGCCATGTGCCACTTGGGTGCTTTTGCGGGGCAGAACGAAATACCCAAGGTGGCCGGCCAGCAATACGATTACGTCGTGAAACAATTGAAGGATTTCAAGGCTCGTACTCGTACCAATGATGCCGGTAATATGACCAGTGTGGCGCAAACATTGAGTGACGCCGATATCGAGAACTTATCGCATTACATTACCAGTATTCGTTGATATTGAGTCTGCCGCGTAACCCATGAAAATAGATCAATACAGCCGCGTCGCCAGCCTCTTGCACTGGTTCATCGGCATTGCGCTACTGGCGCAGATCAGTTTCGGCTACTTGCTCGACGACCTGGCCCCGCGCGGCACGCCGTCGCGCGGGACCGTCATCAACCTGCACAAGTCCGTCGGCATCGTCCTGGGCTTGCTGATCTTGTTGCGCCTGCTGTGGCGACTCAGGCACGCTCCGCCGGCTTGGCCGAGCAGCATGTCGGCCGTGCAGCGTCGTGCCGCGCAGCTGGGGCATGTCGCTTTGTACGTCTGCATGGTCGTGATGCCGCTGTCAGGCTATGTCGCATCCAACTTCAGCAAGCATGGCGTCAAGTTTTTCGGCTTGGCGCTGCGGCCCTGGGGTGCCGATTTGCCGGCGGTGTACAAGGTTTTCAACGGCCTGCATGAAATCACGGCCTTGCTGTTCACTGCCCTCGTCGTGGGTCATGTGCTGATGGCTTTGAAACATGCGCTGTTGGACCGCGACGGTGTTTTCAAGCGCATGTCGCCGTGGTCCTCGCAATGAGCATTGCCGCTCAAAAACTCAAAAATAGGGAGACTTCATGAATGCTGTGAATCGATTCGCTGTCGGCCTGATGGCCATCGCATTGCCTGCGCTGAGCTTGGCCGCTCCGTTTGCTTATGTGCCGAACGAGGGCTCGTCCAGCTTGAGTGTCATCGACACGCAAACCGACCGGGTCGTGGCCGAGATTCCCGCCGGCACCAAGCCGCGCGGCACGGTCATCAGTCTCGACGGCTCCCGCGCTTACGTCAGCGACCAGCCCAATAACCGGCTGGTCGTGATCGACCTGATCAAACGCGCGCAGGTCGGCAGCATCGACCTCGGCGAGTCGCCCGAAGGTGTGGGCATGTCGGCCGATGGGCGCTGGGTGGTGGCGGCGATCGAGGAGTCCAACGAGGTGGCTTTTGCCGACACGCGCACTCAGAAGCGAGCGTTCATCGTCAAGGTGCAGGGCAAGAACCCCGAGCACGCCGTCTTCAGCCCGGATGACAAGTTTGTCTTTGTCAGCGCGGAGGAGGGCGGTGCGATCGACATCATCGACATGGCCAGTCGTCGCCAAGTGGCGCAGGTGCCGGTCGGTGCCCGGCCGCGCGGCATCGGCTTTTCACCCGATAGCAAACGAGCTTACGTGGCGGCCGAAAATTCGAGTGAAATCTACGTCATCGATGCAGTGGAGTTCAAGGTGCTGGCGAAGATCAAGGCCGGTCTGCGCAGCAATGGCATCACCGTGCATCCGGACGGTTCGCGTGTTTATGTGTCGAACGGCGGCGACGGCACCGTGTCGGTACTGGACACTGCCACGCTCGCCATCACCGCGACGATCTCGGTCGGTCAGCGGCCTTGGAATATGGCGCTGACGCCGGACGGCAAAAAGCTCTACGTGGCTTGCGGACGTTCGGGAGCGGTGACGGTGATCGACACCGAACGCAATCTCAAGTTGGTCGATGTGGCGGTCGGCAAACTTCCCTGGGGTGTGGCCATCCGTTGAGCATCGAAGGCTAAAAAGCCCAGCATTCATCAAGTATTCTGCCGCAGCGAGGGTCAACCGGATGCATCTCGAGGAGCAAGGCTGAGTATTTTCAGCTCGCTTTCATCGAGTGTTTTCAGTTGTAGAGTTACTTGCGTCTGCTGCCAAAAAACTCTGTCGCTAACGAGACATTTGCAGCCCGTTTTCAGCTTGGATTTCGAGTTGTTGCGGGCCTGCAAATCCGCTGGATATTCTTGGCTCCAGCGACGAATTTGAGCGGTGGATTTTCTTGCGGGAATCTACACTCAACGCGCATGATCCAGATGCTGCAACCGCAGCAGCGGTGCCGGCATAAAGCCCGGTGACCGAGATGCTGCCGCCACTCACGCGGTCCCGATGGCCAACGGTTATCCGCCTGCGGCAACGAAGCAAGGCAAGCGCTGTGTTGAAGCTGTGCTGAAGAATCGGCTCGGTTGCCACTTCACCCAGAGTCGCTCGGCGCGACCCGATTGACCAACTGGCGGAGTATTGCTCCGGCAGTGGCAAAGCGTCGCCGCTGCAACACCGCAGCGGCACTGTGTGTAAATCGAAATTGGAGACATTGATGAAGAAACCCCGCTCTTTCGTCTTGACTGCCGTCGTGGCCGCCGCAACTTTCGCTTTAGCCGGTTATGCCCAAGCGCAGGCACCGAATATCGAGAACCTCAAGCAAATGAAGGTGTCGGGCGTGGACCCGAACATGCCGCCGGTGCCGCAAGAAGGCAAGAACGCCAACCAGTTGCGCGAGAACCTGAAACGCGTCAAGTTGCCGCCCGGCTTCAAGATCGACCTCTACGCCGTCGTGCCCGACGCCCGCCACATGGCGGTGGCTCCGAGCACCAATATGCTGTTTGTCGGCACCCGCAAGAGCACGGTCTGGGCTGTCACCAACCGCAACAGCGGCGATGTGGCCACCGAGGTCAAGCCGTTCGCTCCTTCGGCCAAGTTCCATGTGCCCAACGGCGTGTGCTGGACCAAGGACGGCTTCTTGGTCGTCGTCGAGCACAACCGGGTATTGAACTTCCCTGCTGCCGAGTTCTTCTATGAAGGCGGCGATGTGGCGGTGATCGAGACCGTGCCCCAGGGCAAGTTGATTCCGGTGGAAGAAGAGTCCTACAACCACCACGCACGCGTCTGCCGTGTCGGTCCGGACGGCATGCTCTACATCGCGATGGGTCAGCCGTTCAACGTGCCTCCGCGCAGCAAACTCGACTTGTTCAACAAAGTGGGCATCGGCGGCATCGTTCGCATGAACCCGTTTGACGGCAGCAAGCGCGAGGTCTACGCCACCGGCATCCGCAATTCAGTCGGCATCGAGTTCAGCCCGAAGGACAAGACGCTGTGGTTCACCGATAACCAGACCGACGGCATGGGTGACACCATCCCCGAGGGTGAAATCAATCGGGCCACCAAGGCCGGTCAGTTCTTTGGTTATCCGTGGAAGCAGGGACGTACCCGTATCACCGACGAAGGCTACGACAAAGACCCGCTGCCGGCCAACATCACCGACCCGCAGGTCTATACCGAAGCTCACGCGGCCGATTTGGGCTTGGCCTTCTACACCGGCAAGGCCTTCCCGGCCAAGTACCAGGGCGGTTTGTTCTCGGCCCAGCATGGGTCCTGGAACCGCACCACGCCGATTGGCGCGCGCATCCTGTTCACCAGCATGAAGGCCGATGGCACCGCCGACAAGACCGAGGTGTTTGCCGATGGCTGGCTGGACGGCGACACCGGCCTGTACCGAGGCCGCCCTGTCGATGTGGCGATGTTGAAAGACGGCTCGATGCTGATCAGCGACGACTTTGCCGGTGCGCTGTACCGTGTGACTTACGTCGGCGACGGCAAATAATCAAGCTGAAGCACCCACCTGAGCGTCAGCGCTAAGCTGCGCTTGCAAGCGAGCCGGTCTGCACCGGCTCGCTTTTCTATTTATTTCGCGAGAAAAGTCCGATGCCGAAATTCGCTGCCAAGGCCTGGTTTGTTCCCGTGCTGCTTGTCGCCGCTTTGTCGGGCTGGAGTGCGGCGCACGCCGACTTGCAAGCCGGCCGGCAAAAAGCGCAGATGTGCGCGACTTGCCACGGTGCGGTTGGTATGGCCACGATGGCCAACACGCCCCATCTGGCGGGCCAGCCCGAGGTCTATTTGAGCGAGCAGTTGAAGAATTTCCGCAGCGGCCGGCGCGTGCACGAAATGATGACGCTGATCGCCAAGCCGCTGACCGACGACGATATCCAGAACTTGGCGCTTTGGTATTCTTCGCAGCAAATTGAGCTCAAAGAAAAACCGTGATGTCCCAGAAGAAAAAATTGAAAACCGCGATGCGCACTCCCTTCCCCCCCGCGCTGCTGCTGCTCAGCGCCATCGCCTCGGCGACGACCGCCGCCGCGCAAGCTCAGCTTGTCGAAGCCGCACCGATCCAGCTCGACCCGGTGGTGGTCAGCGTCGAGCGCTCGCGCCAGTCCAGCTTTGATGCGCCCGCCGCCATCACCGCGATCACTCGCGAGGTGATCGACAACGGCGGCATGCAGGTCAATTTGTCCGAAGTGCTGAACCGCGTACCCGGCGTCACGGTGTTGAACCGGCAGAACTATGCGCAGGACTTGCAGTTGTCGATCCGTGGTTTCGGGGCCCGCTCGACCTTCGGTATCCGCGGCGTGCGGTTGATTGTTGACGGTATCCCGGCCACCATGCCCGATGGGCAGGGCCAAGCGTCCAATATCGCACTGGGTTCAGCCTCGCGCATCGAAGTGCTGCGCGGGCCGCTGGCCCAGCTCTACGGCAACGCAGCGGGCGGTGTGGTGCAGATCTTCACCGACGCCGGTACGCCGACACCGACGGCCGAGTTCAGCTACGCCGCCGGCCCTTACGGCCAGAGCCGCAGCGGCCTCAAGTTCTCCGCCAGCAACGCGGTGGACGCGCTGACGCTTGATGTCTCGCAGTTCAATACCGATGGCTACCGGGACCACAGTGAAGCCCGCCGCTCGCAGTTCAATGGCAAGTGGGTGCATGAGTTGGGCAACGACGGGCGCCTCAGCTTTGTCCTCAATATCCTCGATCAGCCGCTGTCGAAAGACCCGCTCGGCCTGACCTTGACCGACTTTGAGACCAACCCGCGCCAAGTCACGCCGATTGCCAACAGCCAGGATTCACGCAAGACGGTCGCTCAGCAGCAAGCCGGTGTCGTGCTGGAGCAGCGCCTGGGTGCCGCCACGCTGCTGACCGCCCGTCTGTATGCCGGCGCGCGGCAGTTGGACAACGCCCTGGGCTTGCCGCTGTCAGCTCAAACCTCGGACACCTCCAGCGGCGGCATCGTCAAGCTGGAACGCCAGTACGGCGGCTTGGGCGTGCAATTGGCCCACAGCATCAAGCTCGATTCCGGCCAGACCTTGCGGCTGACCGGCGGTGTTGACCTGGACCGTCTGAACGAAGACCGCCAGGGCTTCATCAACGCGGGCGGCGTCGCCGGTGCACCCAAGCGTGACGAGAGCAATAGCGTCCAGAACCAGGACTTCTTTGCCCAAGCCGCGTTCGACCTGACAACGCAGTGGACGGCCACCGCCGGCCTGCGCAGCAGCCGCGTCAAGTTCAACAATATCGACCATTTCATCGTCGCGCCGCGCACCACCAGCCCCACCGCGCCGGGCAACCCGGACGACAGCGGCGGCGTCGACTACAGCGCCACCAATCCGGTGCTGGGCCTGGCCTGGCGTGCTGCGCCGGAGTTGAACCTCTACGCCAACGCCGGCCAGGGCTTCGAGACACCGACCTTTGCCGAGCTGTCCTACCGGCCGTCACCGGCCACTGGCCTGAACACCGCGCTGCGCGCCTCGCGCAGCCGCCATGCCGAGGTCGGTGCGAAGTGGAAGTTGTCGCCGACGCAGCGCATCGACGCGGCCTTGTTCGACATCACCACCGAGGACGAGATCGTCGTCGACGTCAACACCGGCGGGCGCTCGACCTTCAAGAACGCCGGCCGCACCAAGCGCTCGGGGTTGGAGCTGCAATATGCCGGCCAATTCGGTGCGGACTGGCGCGTGGCGGCCAGCCTGACGGCGATGCGCGCACGTTTTGCGGACAGCTTTGTCAGCGGCAGCGGGGCGGCGGCCTTGGTCGTGCCGTCCGGCAACCACTTGCCCGGCGTGGCCGAGCGCAGCGCTTTTGCCGAACTGGCCTGGGCACCGCGCGGAGCTTGGGGCGGCTTCAACGCCGGCGTGGAGATGGTTTATTCCGGCGGCCTGTATTTCAACGACATCAACAAGATCGATGCCGCTGATGTGGGCACACGCGCCACGGACGCCACCACCTTGCTTAATCTGCGCGCTGGTTTTGCCCAGAAGAGCGGCGACTGGACCTTCACCCAATTGCTGCGCTTGGACAACGCCACCGACCGCCGCTACGCCGGCTCGGTGATCGTCAACGAAGCCAACAAGCGCTTCTTCGAGCCCGCCTTGCCGCGCAACTGGCTGCTCGCGGTGAATGCCAAGGTCGAGTTCCGTTGATCTTGCCGATGTCGGCGACTTAGGGCGGGTCACGCGACCCGCGAGCGATTCCAGCATGGGCCGCGAGGTGCCAACAGGAGCTGGCTTGGCGCAATACGAGTGCCACAGTCGGCCAGACGCGGGTCGCGACCCGCCCTACAACGCCGGGGTGGCCCGAACGGTGTGTTCGCCGGTCAAGCCGCGTCGAGGATGTTGCGCAGCGAGTCGTCCCATTGCTCAATGTCGGCCGCGCTGATCTGCAGCCAGCGCATGGCCGCTTCGTGGTGGGCCGACCAGTCGGCATCCTGGGGCAGGCCTTCATGCGAGCGCATCAGATGCTCGGCCACCAGGCCAGCGGCGACCAGCGTGTGCACTTCTGGCTCGATGCCGGCATCGCCCAGCGAAATCAAGTCGTGGTGCAAGC
>CANFYD010000188.1 GCA_947450745.1 Burkholderiales bacterium | reverse complement strand
GGCGCCGTTCTTGCCTTGCCAGCGGTCGACGAAATAGATCAGCGAATCGCCGATGCCCTTGATGGCCGGGATGTTCAGCTCCATTGGGCCGGCTTTGTTGTCAAAGCCCCAAGCGCCGAGTTCCAGCGCGCGCTGGTAGGCATGGGCGGCGTCCTGGACGCGGAAGGCGATGGCGCAGATCGACGGGCCGTGCAGGCGGGTAAAGCGCTGGGCAAAGGAGTCGGTTTCGGCGTTGATGATGAAGTTCACCCCGCCCTGGCGGTACAGCGTCACATTCTTGTGGCGGTGTCGGGCTACGGCGGTGAAGCCCATGGTTTCAAACAACTGGCCGAGTGCGGCCGGATCGGGGGCGGCGAATTCAATGAACTCGAAGCCGTCGGTGCCCATCGGGTTGTCCCAGGGGGTAAATGCCATGATCCGTCTCCAATTTGGGCCTGCCTGGCCCGTTGAAAAGTCTTGCGATAGGTCAAGACTGTAGGTTCAAGCGCCCGCAGGATTTCGGCGAACTCAGGCGTGGTTTGGCTATCCGGCGCAAGAATCCTGCGAAAATTGGCTGATGGAAAACCAAGTCCAGCTTGATGCCGTGGATCGGCGCATTTTGAGGGCGCTGCAGCTCGACGGCCGCATCACCTATGACGCGCTGGCGGCCCAGGTCAGCCTGTCGGCGTCAGCGGTGTTGCGACGCGTGCGCCGGCTGGAAGAGGTCGGGGTCATCTCGGCCTATGTGGCGCTGCTGTCGCCCGAACGGGTCGGGCTGGGTTTGACGGCCTACATCAACGTGCGGCTGGAAAAACAGACCGAAAGCCACAAGCGCAACCCGATGGACCTGTTCCGCGCCGCCGTGCAGGCCTGGCCCGAGGTGGTGGAATGCTCGGCCCTGACCGGAGACATGGACTATTTGCTGCGCGTGGTGGTGCAAGACATGGCGCATTACGCCCGCTTCATCAGTGAAACCCTGCTCAAGCACACCAGCGTGCAAGACTGCAAGACCAGCTTTGTGCTCGACCGGGTGAAGAACACGACCGCCGTGCCGGTGTGACGCGCTCTTAGTCGTACTCGTGCAGCAGCTTGAGCGTGGCCTCGGTACTCAGGTTGAGCAGGGCGGCAATCTCGCACAAGTCGTCGGGCACGGCCTCGTCGCTCCAGCCGTCCGCCGTGTGGCGGGCCAAGCGCACGGCCAGCTTGACGCACAGCACTTGCGGGTCATTGGCGCGCTTGTCGTTGGTGATGTGTTGCAGCAGCTCCGGCAAACGCCAGGCATGCATCAAGGCCTGCTCCAGATCACCTAACTCGACGTTCAACAACTCGCGCTGTATGGCCACGCTGCGCAAATGGTGGTCGGCCACTTGCCGCTGGCGCATTTGCAGGGCCAGCTCCGGCACGTGCAGCCACAGCAGCATTTCGGCGAAGTCGTGCAGCAACGCCGCGCTGTGGATGACGGCGGCGTCGCGGTCGAGCCGGTGCACGGCAAAGCCCAGGGCATAGCGGGCTGCGCGTTCGGCCCGGCGCATGACGCGTTGCAGGCCTTCCAGCGCTTGCGGGTGAGCAGCCAGGTGGTCTTCTACTGTCGGTTGCGGGCCAAACTCCCGGAAAAAAGGGGTGATGCCCATCAGCACCAGGGCGGCCGTCACAGTCTCCGCGTCGGTGATCAACCGGCTGGAGCGGTGCGAGGCGGCGTAGGCCAGCACCTTCAGCGTCATCAGCGGGTCGGTGGCGATCATTTCACCGAGGTTGTTGGCGTCGACGGCGTCCTCATTGGCACGCAGCAACTCCAAGGATTCGGCGGTTTCAGCCAGGATAGGGATCTCCGCGTCGCGAAGCAAGACGATCCAGGCCGCCAAATCCCTCGGCGTGTGGTGCAGCGGTGGAACAGCCGGGGATGTGGACATGGACTTGCCTTTTATGGTGCTGGTGGTGCGCGTCGTTCGTGAGGGTGTATCGGCCAAGTGCGGCCGAAGTTGAGCTTGGTGGCCTGGACGAAGCTGTGCAATCGCTCAGCGCTTCTTCGGCTTCAGCGGTGCCGTGCCTTGCTGCGATTGCCGCCATTCCGCCAGTTCGGCCGCGCTGTCGGTTGGGCTGGGCCGGGGCAGGACGGCGGGCTTTGATGCTGGCGCTGCTGGCAGCGAGGCCGGTGCCGCCGCCAGCACCGGCTGCGTCAGCACCTCGCCGAGCAGGTCAAGCAAACGGGTGCGAGCGCGCTGCGGGTGGCGTCGGTAGTAGCGCAGCACCAGCCCGACGATAAAGCGTTCGTCGTCGTCCCGCGGCAAGCTGTCGGCGTTGTCCGTTGCTGGCTTTGATGTCGAGCGGGCTGAAGCTGGTGGCACGAGGTTCATTTTTGGGCTGGCGGGCTTTAGGGCTTTAGGCGGTGCGAGTCATCGGCTGGCGATGATAGCTGCGCCCCAGCAGAAGTGCCGGGGCACTAATCCTCGTCGCTGACCTTGTGGGCCGCGATCAAATGCGCCTGCATATTCGGCGGCACGGCATCGTAATGTGACAGCTGCAGCGTGTAGCGCGCTTGTCCGCTGGTCAAACCATTCAGGCGCGACTGGTAGTTGGCCAACTCGGCCAACGGGGCCAAGCCTTGCACGATGAGGGTGCCGGGCACTGCGGTGCGGGTGCCGTTGACTTGGCCGCGGTGGGCGGCCAAGTCGCCGGTGATGTCGCCGACGGACGCATCCGGCGTGCTGATTTCGAGGCTGGCGATCGGTTCCAGCACCACCGGTTGGGCTTCGCGCACGGCCGCCATCAGCGCACGCCGCCCGGCGTTGAAAAAGGCAATGTCCTTGCTGTCCACCGCATGGTGTTTGCCGTCGAACACGGTGACGCGCAAATCAACCAGCGGGTAACCCGCCACCACGCCGCTGTCCAAGGCGGAGCGCACGCCTTTTTCGACCGCCGCCATGTACTGGCCAGGAATGGTGCCGCCCTTGATCGCATCAACAAACTCGAAGCCTTCGCCCCGGCCCAGCGGCTCGACGCGCAAATACACCTCGCCGAACTGTCCGGCCCCGCCGCTTTGCTTTTTGTGCCGGTAATGGCCTTCGGCAGCGGCGGCAATCGTCTCGCGATAAGCCACGCGCGGCGGCTGCGTCAGCACCTCGAACTTGTAGCTCTCGCGCAGCCGCTCCAGCAGCATGCGCAGGTGCAACTCACCCAGGCCGTAAATGACGGTCTCAGCGGTGGCCACGACATGCTCCAGGCGCAGGCAGGGGTCTTCGCTGACCAAGCGGCCGAGGATTTCCCACAGCCGCTGCTCATCCCCATGCCGGGCCGGGCTGATCGCCAGCCCGTGCACCGGTTGCGGGAACGCCAGCGGCGCCAGGTGGATGTGATCGTCCTCGGGGGCGTCGTGCAGCACCGCATCAAAGTGCAGTTCATCGACCTTGGCGATGGCGCACAGATCGCCCGGCAAGGCTTGTTCCACTTCGACATGCCGGTTGCCTTGCAACATGAATAAATGACCGGCCCGGAACGCCTTGCGCGCCGGGCCGACGAACAGCTGGCTGTGGCGCGTCAGCGTGCCCTGGTGGACGCGCAAGATGCCCATCTTGCCCAAGTAAGGGTCGCTGTTGATCTTGAAGACATGGGCCAGCACATGGGCGGCCGGGTCCGGCTGGGAGTGCAGCGGCTGAGCTTCTTGCCCCTCACCGCGCAAGAATTGCGGCGGGTTGCCTTCGGCCGGGTTGGGCAGCAAGCGCTCGATCACCGCCAGCAACTCGGCCACGCCGGCCCCGCTGCGCGCCGAGGTGAAGCAGACCGGGATCAAATGGCCTTCGCGCAAGGCTTGCTCCAGCGGTTCATGCAACTCGCGCGGGTCGACATCACCATCGTTCAAATAGCGCTCCACAATGCCGGCGTCCACCTCGACGACTTGCTCGACCAGCGCTTGATGGGCTTGCTGCACCGAGGAGAAGTCGGCCGTGCCCTCCTGCTTGTAAAAGCAGTCCAGCACCTGCGTACCGCCAGCGGCCGGCAGGTTCAGCGGCAAGCATTCACGCCCGAAGGTGCTGCTGATTTGCGCCAGCAGGGCCGCCAAGTCAAGCTCCGGCAGATCGATCTTGTTGACCACGATCAAGCGGCACAAGCCACGCTGGGCGGCCGCTTCCATCATGCGGGAGGCCATCAGCTCCAGCCCATTTTGTGCATTGATGACGACGATGGCCGTGTCCACGGCCTCCAGCGCCGGCAGCGACTGCCCGATGAAATCGGCCGCGCCGGGGGTGTCGATGGCGTGAATGCGCAGGCCGCCATGCTGCATATGAACCAGCGTGGCGTGCAGCGAATGTTGCAGACGGCGCTCCAGCGCGTCGTGGTCGCTGACGGTGTTGCCGCGCTCGATGCTGCCCGGCACTGCGATCGCGCCGGCCTGCTGCAGCAAGGCTTCAAGCAGACTGGTTTTGCCAGCGCCCGCCGGCCCCACCAGCGCCAAAGTGCGGATGGCTGCCACCGCAGGATGTGTGCTGGCGCTCGGCTTGGGCTGTGCGTCGGGAGGGCTGTCGGGCGTGTTCAGGTCGGCGTGGGTCATGGCATGCTCCTTGGATCGTTGGCGTGAGAGCTGGTGCCGGGAGACTGCCTGTTGGGGCGTTTGACGCTGCTGACGAGTTCCGGCCTGTCGTGGTTCAGCCTAAATGATGGAGCCCGCGCTGGCAAGGCTGCCGCGCAATGCGTGACGGTATCCGTTGAGCCGCAGGCCTTGTTCCGCCCGGAACAAGGCCCTCAGCCTCAGTTGCGGCCGGACTTCAGTGACGGCGGTGGCGTAAAGCCCAGCTCCCGCGCGCGGGCCTCGTAACGGGCGGCAAAGTCGGGTTGGTCGAGCTTGCGGTAGTACAGGGCAAGGTCGTAACTGGCAATGCCGTTGCCCAGCATCGCGGCGTACTGCAGCCAGCCTTCGTAGCGACCCAGCGCTTGGCCGGTGCCGCCGTCCTTGTAGGTGACGCCAATCCGTTTGGCCGCATCCTTGTCTCCCCGGGCCGCCCGCACGATGTCCCGCTTGGTGGCATCGTCCAGCGTAGCCGCCGCTTGGAACGAGCTGCGATACAGCTTGACGTCGTTGCGCTGCAAGATTTTGGCCGCCTCCAGCGCGCCGTCGCGCGCCACTTCAACCGATTGCAGGCGTCGACCTTTGGGGAATTGCTCCAAGTAGGTGGCGGCCAGCTTGGTGATGTCGGACGGCCAGAGGCTGTCCTGAATCTGCGCCCACAGCGCGTCCTCCCGCTGCTGACTTTGGGCTGCGTCATAGACCGGTGCTTCGGCTTGGCGTGGGCGCGGTTGCAGTGGCACGCTGATCTGGGTGTTGTCCGCAATGAAGGGGTCCTGGGCCACCAGTCGCACCGCATTGATCGGGTGGTTCAGCATGGTGTCGCGCACATCGCGCCGCACCAGTCGGAACAGGTCGGCGAAGCTGGTGTCATCAGCCGCCGCGTTCAAGACCTTGACCAGCGAGGCGGTGTAGAAGGTGTTCTCCGTTTCGACGGCCGGAGAAATGGCCGGCTTGCCCGCTGCGGTGGAAAACGCGATCAAGCAGCCCACCGGCGCTTCGACCTGGTTCAAACCATCGCGGTCTCGAATGGCGGAGCGAATCGACACCCGACAGCTGTCGATCACCGCATAGGTGGCACCGCTGGCACGCGGAGCCAACGGGCCGACGACGTCCTGTGCCAATTCCAGGCTGCCGTTTTGCACTTCACCGATCTGCCCGGGGTTGACGCCGGCACCAATCAGCAGGTTGCGGGCTTCGTCCTGCACGCCGTGGCCGGTGAAGTAGAAAAAGATGGTGGCGTCGGCGGGGGCGGCCTTGACGATCTTTGCAAAGTCCGCAATTGCCGTCTTGGATTTGGCCAAGTCAAGGTTGAGTGCGTCGGTGACACTGAAGCCTTTGGCCTCCAAGGCCGCTTTCAGGTCCCGGATGTTCTTGGTGATGGGCGGCAGGTCTTGCTGGGCCGGGTAATCGCGGTTACCCAGCAAGAAGGCCAAGCGGACGCTGCCGTTTGAAACCGTGCTGGCCGTAGCCGCAGCCAGTGGCCCCGTCAGCATGGGGCTTATGCCGAGAGCGACGCCTTGAACGAGGACGGTGCGACGGGTCTTGCTGAACATCAGAGACATTTTGAGGATTCTCGAAAACAGGGAGACACAGAGGTAGCTTAATCCCAACAAAGTCGGGCGTGGTTGGCCTGACCCTGTCAAGTTCATTTCCAAGCTGCGTTTGCTCAATGGCAGCTCAGGGTGCCACCGATAGGCTCGCAATTGATCGGTGGTGCGGCACCCTGACTGCCTTCCGTGGCCGGGCGACCGGGGCCGACTTCGGAGATCACACCGCCACGCAAGCGGGCCGCCACGTTCTCCGTGCGCACGGTGTCCTCGAAGCGGTCTCGGCGGGCCGCTTCAGAGATGGAGGCGATGGACGATAGCGCGCCTTCAACCTGCGGCGAACTCGGCGCGTAACCGTTGTAATAGACCGGAATTTCGGCCTGAATACCGGCACCGTCGTAGAAGAACAGATAGCCCGACACCCCGTTTTCCGGGCCGGACAAAAAGATTGCCGCCCGCTTGTTGATCAAGGCCCCCGTCTTGACCGGATCAATCGACAACTTGGGTCGCAGCGTCAGGTAACCCGCTTCGCCTGTTGCTGTCGCCACTGTTGCTGTTGGCGTTGCAGTTGAAGCCGAAGCCGACGCGGCCGTGGTTCCCGTCCCGCTGACCGACGTGCTGCCAAGGTTGACGCGAATATTGCTGCCGTTGAGCGTGCCGAACGGTGAGGGGATCACGCCATCAAACGCGGTCACACCAATGTCCAGCACCATCGCCGGCATCTGCGTGCGGATACCTATCGAGTTGCTGTAGCCCATGCGCGCGGTGATGCTGGCCGCGCCGGTGGTCGCCAGTTGATCCGCCGCGAGATACACCACATCCGCTTGCACGCCCGAATCCCCGATGTTGAGTTGTTGCCCGCTGACCCGCAGCAGCGACTTGACGGCACCTTCATCCACCGAGCCTGTCGATGTACCGCCCGCCAAACTGGCGGACAAACTGCCCGCGAAGTTGTTGCTGGCTTGCAGCAGGCTGGCCGATCCGCCAAGCTCCGCGAGCAATTGCAGCTTTGCGCCTTGTGCCACGTTGAGC
>CANFYD010000187.1 GCA_947450745.1 Burkholderiales bacterium | reverse complement strand
AATGACACGCTGACCGGTTTCGGCGGTGCCGATGTGCTGTACGGCGGCGCGGGCGATGACCGCCTCGTCATCAACGACACCAACATCACGGCGCTGCAGTCGGCGTTTGGCGTTGGCGGCAACACCAGCCAACTGGCAAGAGCGGACGGTGGCAGCGGCATCGACACGCTGGCTCTGCAAGGTGCGGGTATCACGCTGGACCTGAGCTTGATTGCCAACCAGGGCGGTGGTCTGGGCAGCAGCAGCTCGCGCCTTGAAAGCATCGAGCGGATCGACCTGACCGGCAGCGGCGACAACAGCCTGATCGTGGGCTACCAGGATGTCTTGGACATGACTGGGATGAACAACTTCACCAACGCCAATGGCTGGGCCAACGGGACCTACAACATGGCGGAGGGCGGGGCTCAGCGGCATCAGTTGGTGATCGACGGCAATACGGGCGACTCGGTGGACATCACGGCCTGGGGTTCGATGGTGGGCGACGTGACCCACGAGGGCATCACCTACGACGTCTACAACCAGGGGCTTTATGCGCAATTGCTGGTCAATCACGCCGTCACCCAGGTGGGGATTCCAGGCTGATGGCGACGGGCTGATGGGGTGACCGAGCTTGAAGTCACGACCTTGCCGACGATCTGCTCCATCAGCTTGCCGCCGCCCTTGGCCGGTGACATCGACGGGTTCCCCGCCAGTTACAGTTAAATATCAACTGCGCGCTGACCCGGCCATGCGGCCTTCGAAAGTTTCAATATGACCTTTTGTATTGGTATCGCCTGTGTCCGCAACGAGGCCGATGTGGTCGAGATGTGGGCGCGTTACAACTTGCAGTTGATCGACGAATTGCATGTGGTGGACAACCTGTCGGTCGACCGCACCCGTTGGGTGCTGGAACAGTTGCAGGCCGAAGGGTTGGCGCTGCACATCCATGTCTGCGACGACCCCAGCTACCAGCAGGCTTTCATGATGAACCGGGTGGCGCGGGCTGTTGCCACGCGCCCTGGGGTGGACTTCGTAGTGCCGCTGGACGCCGACGAGTTGCTGGCCGTGCCCAACCGGGCGGCCCTGCACGCTGCGCTGGAGGGCATCCCGCCAGGCTGCGCCGGTGCGATGACCTGGCGTACCTATTTGCCAGCGCCGCACACTGATGCTGATGCTGACACCGGCCAGCCGTTCTTCAGGCGCATGACAAGCTACCGCAGCCTGGAGAACCGCTCGCTCAACAAGCTGGTGCTGCCCGCCGCGCTGTGCGCCGAGTACGGCTGGTCGGTCGGTTCGCACAAGGCCTTCCATGACCAGAACGGGCAGCCGGTGCCCCGGGTCGATCTGGCGTTCAGGTTGGCGCATTTTCCGGTGCGCGATGCCGATCAGCTGGCTCGCAAGGTGTTGGTCGGTGCCCAAGCGGTGTTGCGTGATCCGCAGCGCGGCGCACGCCAATCCTGGCATTGGCTGGACTTGGCGCAACAACTGCGCGAGGCCGATGCCAGCGGGCAGACGCTGGATCTGCAAAGCATTGCGCTGACTTACTCGCTGGGCGATGAGGTGCTGGCGCAGCAGCAGATCGTGGAAGGCGCGGTACCGGACTTCCCGGCGCTGCAGCAGCGCTACCCGGTGCCTTCGATGTCGAAGTCCGAGGTGCTCGAATTGTTGAAAACAGCGCAGCCACTGCATTCGGTGGGCTCGCTGTGGCGCCAAGTTGGCATCTCACCCACCCTGGCCGGGCCCTGGCTGGCGCTGGCACGGGCCTACGCGGCCCACGACCTGCCCTGGCAAGCCAGCTACAGCGCCCGCCAAGCGCTGCGGCTGGACGCGGGCTTGCTGGCTGAGTTGCAGGCGCTGGCGGTTGATCGTTGGCAGGACGCGGCGGCGGGTGACGCGCTGCTGGGCCGGGCCGAACTGCCGGGTGCGCAAGACTTGGCGCAGCGCTTTGCCGTCTGGCTGGCGCAAGAACCCGGCGATTGGCTGAGCGCGCTGTATTTGGCGCGACTGCGGGAGATGGGCGGCGGCGCGGTTGCCGACGAGCTCATCGAGCAGGCCTGTGCGCTGGAGCCGATCCCCGGCGAATCGCTGCATTGGCTGGGCGTGTGGCGGCTCAACGCCGGCGATGCGCAGGGCGCGGTGACGGCCTTGGCGGGTCTGCTCGATGTCCGCCCGCTGCGCCACGGCTCGATGATGTTTCTGGGCGAGGCGCTGCTGCGCATCGGCAATGCGCCGGCGGCCGAGAAGGCTTTTGCGCGGGCAGGGCAGTCGAGCCACCCGGATTTTCTGCGCACGCTGGCCGCTCGGGTCTATCGCCACAACTACTGGCAAGAAGCGATAGCGCTGTTGAACCAGGCGCTGGCCGCCCGGCCCGGCAGCGTGGATGCGTTGCTGGCGCTGGCCAAGATCCAGTCCGAGGTTTACGCGTTGGCCGACTGCCGCAGCACGCTGGAACGCGTGCAGGCGCTGGACCCGGGCAACGCCGAAGCCAGGCTGCTGTGCGCCGGTCTGCAAGGCCGGATGGGCGACGCGGCGGGTCATCTGGCGACGTTGCAAGCGGCTTACGCGGCCGGCGGCGACCCGCTCTCGCGGCTGGCGTCGAGCATTGCGATGACGGCGCTGTACCAAGAGGATCTGCCGCCGGCCGAGGTGGCCGCGCTGCACCGCCGGCTGTGTGCGCCGATCGAGGCGGCGGTGGTGCAGCGCCGCGACTTTGCCCACCTGACCCTGCCCAACTCGCCAACGCGGCGGCTGCGCATCGGCCTGGTCACCGGCGACCTGCACCGCCAGCACCCGGTCAACATCTTCATGCTGCCGGTGCTGCTGCGCTTGGACCCGGCACGCGTCGAGGTCTGCATCTATCACACCGGCACGATGCACGACGAGTACACCCGCCAAGCGCAAGGCTGCGCTGCGCGCTGGGTGGAGGCGGCGGCACTCGACGACGCGGCGCTGCAGAGATCAATAGTCGCCGATGGCGTGCAGGTGCTGATCGACCTGGGCGGCCACACCTCGACGCACCGGCTGGGCGTGTTTGCGCTGCGCGCGGCGCCGGTGCAGGCCACGTTTTTAGGCTACCCGCATTCGACCGGCCTGTCGGCTATCGACTGGCTGATCGGCGATGCGGTGGTCAGCCCGGCCGAGCATGGCCACCTGTTCAGCGAAGGCATTGCGCAGTTGCCCGGCAGCGTGTTTTGCTGGGCGCCGGTGGACCATTACCCGCTGCCCCAGGCGCGGGCGGTGGAGGCGCCGCTTCGCTTCGGCTCGTTCAACAACGCGATGAAGCTGACGCCGCGCACGGTGGCGCTGTGGGCGCGGGTGCTGCAGGCGGTGCCAGGTTCGCAGTTGCTGCTGAAAGCCCCGTCGCTGAAAGACGCCGAGGTGCGGGCGCGCTTTGCCGGCCTATTCGCGGCTCAGGGCATCGCGGCCGAGCGGCTTGAGTTGCGCGGCCCGAGCGGGCTGGGCCAGATGATGCAGGAGTACGGCGAGATCGACATCGGCCTGGACCCTGCGCCCTACAACGGCGGCACCACCACGCTGCAGGCGCTGTGGATGGGCGTGCCGGTGGTGGCCTTGACGGGCGGCAATTTTGTTTCGCGCATGGGGGCCAGCTTCATGCACACGCTGGGCCAGCCGGGCTGGGTGGCCGCTGACGAGGCGGGCTATGTGGCTGCCGCCGTGGCGCTGGCGGGCGAGCGGGTGGCGCTGCGCCAGGGCCGCGCCGCGCTGCGGGCGCAGATGCAGGCCTCGCCGCTGTGCGACATCGACCGCTATGTGCTGGACTTTGAAGCCTTGCTGCAGCGCATGTGGCGGCAGCATGGCCACGGCAGCGGGCCGCGTTTGCTGGCGGCAGAGACAGCGCGGGTCTCGACCCGCCCTACACCTGCATTCACCGACCCTGATCCCGTAGGGCGGGTCGAGACCCGCGGGCTGCCGTGACAATAATCGCCCGTGTTTTGCGGCCCGTGCTGCGATATTGCGTGAGTTCTATTGAAATTGAACAGCCCGCAACCGCGCTAACCTGACCCAAGCAACAGCACCGCCACCCCAAAATTCACCAGGAAAAATGATGGCTAACAACAACGAATCCGCAACCCTCGATGCCGGTGCCTCAGCCAACGCTGCCGCCGCACCGGGGCTTGAAATCACCACCTCGCGCCAGATGCTGGCCTGGCTGGATGAGCAAAAGCTGTCGATCGCGCTGACCACTTACCAAATCGGCAAATTGTTCCTGCTGGGGCTGAAACCGAACGGCGAGTTGTCGGTGTTCGAGCGCAGCTTCAACCGCTGCATGGGCTTGTGCCCGACCGAGAACGGCTTCTACCTGAGCAGCTTGCACCAGGTCTGGCGCTTCGAGAACATGTTCAATCGCGGGGAGCAGCAGGACGGGCACGACCGGCTGTACGTGCCGCAGCTCGGCAACACCACCGGCGACTGCGACATTCACGACATGGCGGTGGATGCCGACGGCCGGCTGATCTTCGTCAACACGCTGTTCGGTTGCCTGGCCACGCTGAGCGACACGCACAGCTTCAAGCCGCTGTGGCGCCCGCCGTTCATCAGCAAGCTGGCGGCCGAAGACCGCTGCCACTTGAACGGCCTGGCAATGAAGGACGGCCGCGCGGCTTATGTCACCGCCGTCAGCCAGTCCGATGTGGTGGATGGCTGGCGTGACCACCGCGCCGGTGGCGGTGTGGTGATCGACGTGCAGAGCAAGGAGATCGCCGCCCGCGGGTTGTCGATGCCACACTCGCCGCGCTGGCACCAGGGCAAGTTGTGGTTGTGCAATTCGGGCACCGGGGAGTTCGGTCATATCGAGCTGGACACCGGCAGATTCGTGCCGCTGACCTTCTGCGCCGGCTATATGCGGGGCTTGAGCTTTCACGGTGACTTCGCGCTGGTGGGAACCTCCAAGCCGCGCCACAACAAGACCTTCTCGGGTCTGCCGCTGGACGAGGCGCTGAAATCGCGCCAAGCCGAAGCGCGCTGTGGCGTGCAGGTGATCGACCTGCGCAGCGGCGACGCAGTGCACTGGCTGCGCTTCGAGGGCATGGTCGACGAGCTGTACGACGTGATCACGCTGCCGGGCGTGCGCAACCCGATGGCGCTGGGGTTCAAGACCGATGAGATCCGCCGCGTCATCAGCATTGAGGAGTGAGTGAGAGGACGGTAGGGTGGGTCGCGACCCGCCCTACGAACTCACGCCGGGAACCTACCAGCGCTTGATGCCCAGCTCGCGCAGGATTTCGCCGTAGATGCGAAAGCGGGAGGCGCTGATGGCACCGGCGTCGACGGCTTCGCGCACACCGCAGCCGGGCTCGTGCTGGTGGGTGCAGTTGTAGAAACGGCAGTGGTCGGCGTGCTGGCGCAGGTCGGGCATCAGCAGCGGCAAGTGCGCCGGTGTGATCTGTTGCAGGCCGAATTCCTGGAAACCGGGGGAGTCGATCAAGGCCGTCTGGCGGTCGGCATCGACCCAGTACCAGGCTGTCGTGGTGGTCGTGTGCCTTCCTGAGTTGAGGGCCACCGAGATGTCACCGACCTGCGCCCGCGCATCGGGGATCAGCATATTGATCATGGTGCTTTTGCCGGTGCCGCTGGGGCCGAGCACGAGGGTGCGTTTGCCCTGCAGCCACGGGTTCAACTTGGCGCTGGAGCCGACCGGGTCGGTGGTCATCGCCAGCTCCATCATCGACAAGCCCATCGCCTGGTAGGGCTCCAGGCGGGCGCGTGCGGCGGCGATGCCGGGCAGGTCGGTCTTGTTCAGGGCGATGGTGGTGGCGATGCCGGCGGACTCCGCCGCGATCAAGGCGCGGCACAACTGGCTTTCGCTGAAGACCGGCTCGACGGCCACCAGGATCAGCAGTTGATCGAGGTTGGCGGCAAAGCTCTTGGTCTTCCACTCATCCTGGCGGAACAGCAGATTGCGTCGCGGCTCAACCCGCTCGATCACGCCCTCGTCGCTGCTGGCCGGGGCCCAGCGCACCATGTCGCCTACCACGCAATCGCTCTTTTTGCCGCGCGGGTGGCAAACCTGGCGCTTGCCGTCGGCGTCTTCAATGATGTAGTGGCGGCCGTGGCCGCGCACCACCAGGCCCAGCGCCAGGTCGTCGAAACGGCTCATTGATTGCTCTCGGGCAGGGCGGAGACCTGCGCGGCGCAAATGAAGTCGTTGACGGTCAGGCCGTGGGCGGAGTGGGTGTTGAAGAGCACCGTGCAGCCGCCGTAGCTGACTTGCAGGTCAGGGTGGTGGTCTTGCGCATTGGCGATGTCGGCCACCGCGTTGACAAAGGCCATGGTCTGGTAGAAGTTCTTGAAGGCGAAATGGCATTCAATCGCCGGTTCGTTGTAGCTGGAGATGGCCTGCGTCCAGCCGGGGACTTGGCTCAGCCACTCGGGCAGGGCTTCAGCAGTAAGCGCCGGCAACTTGGGCGTGCATTGGGCAGTCAGTAAGTTCATGGTGGGGCGGGTGTTGAAACGTTGGGTTGTTGCTTTGACTCGGTGTCCTGAGTCAGCGCATTTGAAGTGCGGCCAGGCGTTCGCTGGCAGGCGGGTGAGAGTAGTAGAAGCGGGCGTACACCGGGTCCGGCGTCAGCGTGCCGGCATTGTCTTCGTGCAGCTTCAGCAGGGCGGAGGCGAGATCGGCACCGCTGGCCTGGGCGCAGGCATAGGCATCGGCCTGGAACTCGTCGCGGCGCGACAGCCGGCTGGCCAGCGGCGTCAAAAAGAAGGTGAAGGCCGGCAGCACCAACAAGAACAGCAGCAGCGCCAGCGCGTCGTTCGGGGCCGACATATTCGGCTGCACGCTGAAGGCTAAATAGAAGCCGACCTGCTGCGCCAGCCAACCCAGCAGCGCAAAGCCGACCAAGCTGAAGGCAAACAGCATCAACATCCGCTTGAGCACATGTTTGTGCTTGAAATGCCCGAGCTCGTGGGCCAGCACCGCTTCGACTTCCGCCCCGTTCAGGCGCGTCAGCAAGGTGTCGAAAAACACCACCCGCTTGGCCGGGCCGAAGCCGGTGAAATAGGCATTGCCGTGGGCCGAGCGGCGGCTGCCGTCCATCACGAACAAGCCTTTGGCAGCAAAGCCGCAGCGTGTCATCAAGCCTTCCACGCGCTGCTTCAGGCCTGCATCGGGCAGCGGCTCGAATTTGTTGAACAGCGGCGCGATCACGGTCGGGTAGAGCACCAGGATCAGCAAGTT
>CANFYD010000186.1 GCA_947450745.1 Burkholderiales bacterium | reverse complement strand
TGGCACCCAAGACCGGTTGCTGGCGGCGCGTCTGGCCGGTGAGCGCCGGCAGTTGGCCCGCATGGCGGCCGGGCTGGCCCAACGCAGTTTCATCGTGCCCTGGCTGACCCGCCCGCCGATTGGCGTTGCCGAGCTGTCCAAGATGGTCAGCGGGCGATAGCGTCAGGGCAAGACCTGCGCCAAGAACCACGCTACGGCTGGATCTTGCGGCGTTGAACAGCGCTCAATGCATCAGATTCTCAACTGCACCGGGTTTGTCGTGAATCGCGAAGCGGTCCACCAGCGTGGTGCTGGCTTCGTTCAGCCCGGTCACCTCGACGGCTGTGCCTTCGCGTTTGAACTTCATCACCACCTTGTCCAGCGCGCTGATGGCGCTGATGTCCCAAAAGTGCGCGCGGCTGACATCGATGCGTACCTGCTGCACCGCCTCCTTGAAGTCGAAGGCGGCGATGAAGGTCTCGCTGGACGCAAAAAACACCTGGCCGACCACGTCGTAGCGGCGCAGCTCAGTACTGCCTGTGCGGTCGATGCGCAGCACGCGGCTGACCTTGTGGGCAAAGAACAGGCCGGACAGCAACACGCCGACGAACACCCCCTTGGCCAAGTCGTGGGTGGACACCGTCACCACCACCGTGGCCAGCATCACCAGCGAGGAGCTGGGCGGGTGGCTGCGCAGCTTCTTGACCGAGTCCCAGCTGAAGGTGCCGATGCTGACCATGATCATCACCGCGACCAGCGCCGCCATCGGGATCTGGCTGACCCAGGGCCCCAGAAACACCACCATCAAGAGCAGGAAAACACCGGCCACCAAGGTCGACAAGCGCCCGCGTCCGCCTGATTTCACATTGATGACCGACTGCCCGATCATGGCGCAGCCGGCCATGCCGCCGATGAAGCCGGTGGCGATATTGGCCACGCCTTGGCCGACGCATTCGCGGTTCTTGTTGCTGGGCGTGTCGGTCAACTCATCAACGATGGACGCAGTCATCATCGACTCCAGCAGCCCCACCATGGCCAGCGTCACTGCGTAGGGGAAGATGATTTGCAGCGTGGCGAGGTTCAGCGGCACGTCGGGGAACAAGAAGATCGGCAGGCTGTCGGGCAAGGCGCCCATGTCGCCGACGGTGCGGATGTCCAGGCCCAGCCACATCGACACGGCCGTCAACACCACGATGGTGACCAGCGGCGATGGCACAGCTCGCGTGAGGTAGGGCAGGCCGTAAATGATGGCCAGGCCGCCAGCGGTCATCGCGTAGACCACCCACGACACATTCGTCAGCTCGGGCAATTGCGCCATGAAGATCAGAATGGCCAGCGCATTGACAAAGCCGGTGACCACAGAGCGCGAGACAAAGCGCATCAGCGCCCCCAGCTTCAGGGCACCCGCCAGAATTTGCAGCAGGCCGGTCAGCAGCGTGGTGGCCAGCAGGTATTGCAGGCCATGGTCCTTGACCAAGGTGATCATCAGCAAGGCCATCGCACCGGTGGCGGCTGAAATCATGCCGGCGCGGCCACCGGTGAAGGCAATCACCATGGCCATGCTGAACGAGGCGTAAAGCCCGACCTTGGGGTCTACGCCGGCAATGATGGAAAAAGCAATCGCTTCGGGAATCAGGGCCAAGGCCACGACCAGGCCGGCCAGCAGATCGCTACGGATGTTGAAAAGCCAGTCGCGGCGTAAAGAAGAAAGAAGTGTCATGGGCATGAGTGGACGCGTCGGCGTTACCGACGCATCGCCTATCGGAATAAGGTGAGAAGAGCTAGCCCGCGCAGCAGTCAGCGGCGGGCCAGTGTTCGAAAGCTGTCGCAGCGCGGCGTCAGACCGAGCCTGTCTTTCCCAAGACTAGGGCGGCGTGACTGAGCTGAAGTAACCCAAAGGCAGCTCGCGGCGCCGGCAGGGTGCGGAGCGTGTGGCGAGGGTGTGGAGGCGTGAATTCAAGGAGAAATTGTAACGAGTCGGATGTGACCAGCCGATGCGTGCCGTCTTGCCGCTGTCTGCAGCGTCCCCGCTCAGAACCCCAGCTCGCGCCAGACCAGCACCAGCGCAGCGCGGGCGAAGGTCAGGCCGGGCGCTTCCCATTGGCCGTGGATGACGACGCGGCCGCGCCAGCTTTGGTCGGCCAGGCGGGCATCCAGCGCTTGATCGCTGCGCAGCACGACGCGGTAAATCGCACGCTCGGGTATCAATTGCCCGTGCTTTTCGCGTGTCAACACGGTGCCGCCGAACTGCGCGGCCAGTAGTCCGGTGGGCAACACGCGGCTGGCATCCCGGTCGATCTCGCTGACCTGCAGCACCAGCACCGGCCCTTCGAGACCGTCGGTGAAGAAACGGGCTTGATCCCCCAAAGCAACCCGGCGTATCGCTTCCTCGTCCAGCCAGGTTTCCACCAGCCAACCGTCGGTGCGCACCAACAGCCCCAACTTTTCGCGCGCACTGACCCAGGTGCCGGCTTGCAGGGCGGGGTCCAAGTCGCGCAGCCGGCCAGCAAAAGGGGCCACCGGCGCGTAGCGGGCCAGCTCGGCCTGCACGCTGTCGACTTCAGCTTGCGCGGCTTTTTCTTCCTGCTGCAGCAGCGGCAAGTTGTGGCGCTGGCTCGGGTCGAGGCTGGCACTGCCCAGTTGCTCGCGGGTACTCAAGGTGCGCGCTTGCGCCCGTTGCCAGCGCAGTTGCAGCTCAGGTGCCGCCAGCTCCAACAGCACTTGCCCCGTCTCGACCCGGCTGCCTTCACGCCAGGGCAGCTTGACCACTTGGCTGCCGGCCGGCGCGTAGAGGGGGAAAACCTCGGCCGGGTGCAGCAGGCCCGCCGCCGACTGCCGAGTGGGCCAGGGCAGCACGAACAGCAGCAGCAGCATTGAACCCAGCATCAGGCTGCGCCGCAAGCGCGGGTAGCGGCGCCAGGCCTGCGCCCAGCTGCCACTTTGGCCCGCTTCAGTGGCGTGCATTGGATCGGCTTTCAGCGGAGCAGCTTTCAACAGAGCAGGCCATGACTTGATTTCTTTCCACAGGGGCAGGGCCACGAACCAGATGATTTCAACCAGGAAGAGAAAAATGCCGACCAGCTTGATGAAAAAAGCATAGACCAGGGCGGCAATACCCAGGAACACCACCAACCGGTACATCCAGGTGGCATAGGCAAACAGGATCAAGCCCAGCCGACGCCGAGGGGGAAAATGCTCGGGCGGGGGATGCTGCAGGCCGAACAGGCGCTCGCGCAAGTCCCAGCGGGCCAGCGCAAAAGCGCGGCTGTGCAGGTTGGGCATGTCCAGCCAGTCCACCAAGAAAAAATAGCCGTCAAAGCGCATGAAAGGGCTGGTGTTGACGGCCAAGGTGGCGATCCATGTGGTGGAGGCCAACATGAAGGCGATCGACTTCGCCAAGCCCTCGGGCAACAAGCCCCAGGCCAGCGTGGCCCACACGGCCACGACCAATTCGGTTGCCACCCCGGCACCCGCCACCGCCAGCCGTTGCCGGCGCTGTTGCAGTTTCCAGACCTCGTTGGTGTCGGTGTAGGCCACCGGCCACAGCACCAGAAAAGCCACCCCCATCACCGGCACCTGGCAGCCAAAACGCTTGGCGGTGAAGGCGTGGCCCAGTTCATGCAGGACCTTGACAAAGCTCAGCGCCAGTCCAAAGCCGAGCACGCCTTCCCAAGTGAAAGTGTCCAGCAGCGTGGCGGAAAACCGCCCCCAATCGCGGTAGACCTCGATGCCGCCCAGCAGCAGCGCCAACAGGGTCAGCTGGGCAAAACCGCGAGTGAACAGCGGCGCTGCGGCCGCGCTCCAGCGGTTCAGCCAGGCGTCCGGGCGGACCAGCGGAATCCGAAAAAACAAATAGTGATGCAGCAGCCAGGTCTGCCAGTTGCCGCGCATGCGGCCCAGCCGGTCGGCCATCTGCTGCGAGCTGGCGCTGCCCTGCGGCTGCACCAGTTGGTTCTCCACCAAAAACTGCACCAAGGCGGCGATATCGCTGGCGTCCGGGCGCAAGGTGGTCTGGGCCGCCACGCTGTGGCAAATCGCTTGCGGGTCGCCCAGCGCCCAGCGGCTGAAGACCTCAAAGCTTTGCCAGTCGATGCGGAAGAACTGGTTGCGCACGGGGTCGTGCAGCGTCCAACTGGGCTGGCCATCGGCCAAGTGGCCGCCGGGGTAGAGCGCCAATTCCTCGCGCAGGATGGGCAGCTGCGGCATGGGCTGAGACATTGGCGGCGGCGGCGGATAGGGCAGGGCGATCACTTACCAGCCCAGCGTTTGGCGCACCACGGCCAGCGGCCGCCGAGCGATCCAATAGGCCAGCGGCACCCAGTCGCCGCTCAGCTTGGCCGTGCCCTTCAGGCCGATGCGCTGCTCGGTCTTGGCCGTCAGGCTGGCCCTGAGCCGGTAGGCATAGCTGCCGTCCGGCCGCTGCACCGCGTCGTGGGAGACATAGCGCAACTGTGCCGGCAGCGCATGCAGCGGGCTGGCATTCAAATAGAGGCTGACGCTGGCGTCGGCAGCCAAGGGAATCGCGTCCCCCACCGCCAGCCAAGCCTCGATTTCGACATCGTCCGGCTGCGCCACGCGCAAGACGCGTTCGCCGGTGGCGACCGGTTTGCCTATCCATTCGCTCGGGTCGTCGAACAGGGCGATGCCGTCGGTGGGCGACACCACATGGGCCCGCTCCAACTGCCCTTGCAAGAACTCGGCCTCGGCGCGGCGCTCTTGCACCTTGCCCATCAACGGAGCGAGCAAGGCCTTGTTGCGCGTCTCGGAGACGGCCAATTGGGCCGATTGCCGGTATTCGGCCTCGGCGCTGCTGAGCGCTTGGCTGGCCACGGCGAGCCGACTCAGCAGGCCGGCGTCATCAAAATTGAACAAAGGCTGACCCGCCTTGACCATCTCATTCGGTTTGACCGAGAAGCTGTCGATCACGCCGTCCTGCGGTGCCCGGATCAGCGTCGGGTGAGCCGGTACCAGCTCGCCCGGAGCCAGCACCGTCAGCCGCACCGGCAAGGCCAGCACCGCTACCGCAGCCGCCGCACCCCAGGCACTGCGCCGCCGCCACCAAGGCAGGCCGCGTTGCGCCTGCAGCGCTGCGCGCCAACGCTGCCAATCCCACCAGGCCTTGGGCCGCTGCAAGGCGCGCCGCGCATGGCTCCAGGTTGAGATCCATTCGGTCAGCAGCGCCAGTTCCTGCTCGGACCAGGGGTGCTCACGCGCCAGCAATAAACCGCCCCGCTTGTGTGCGTCGTTGTTGTGGTTGTCGTCAGTGCCTTCGAGCGGCAGGCCCGCGATGCCCTCAGTCAGCGGCAACCACAGGCCGTAAGCCGGCAACCAGTGGGCCCATTCCCGCCCCAATTCCTCGGGCAGGGCGGCCGCCTCAAGCTGCAGGGCTGGCTGGGCCGGCAGGCTTTGCTTGGACAACTGCTGGCAGAGCCGATTCAGCCACTGCGCGTAGGGCGCATTGGCTTCGAGTTGCACCACGCCAGACAGCGTTTTGACGCCTTCGTCAGCCAGCCACAGCGCGGCCTGCCGGTAGGGGCTGAGTTCATGGCTGTCGTTGACGGCGATAAAGCTCAGCACCGCCAAGTCCGGTGCCTGCCGTGCGCGCCGGGCCAAATCCAACAAAAGGCCGAGCGTGGAAGGACTGAAGGCCCCGCTCATGCAAGCGGTCGCTCAACGACAGGCCGGCTGGCCAACGCTTGGCGGCTCGACAAGCGGAATTGCTCGCTCAGCCCGGCCCGGCCCTGCGGCAATGCCTTGGCCTTGTGCAAGCGTTTGGCGAGGTCGGGGTTGGCGGTCTCGTCCCAATCGCTGCGCAGCTCCGTTGCGGCGCGTTCACTGGCCCCGGCTCCCGGCCCTTCACTGGCGCTGATACGGAAGACGGTGACGACTTCACGGCCGGCCTCGTCGCGGGCGATCAGGCGCACCGTCAGCGCAGCGCGCTCGCCCACCGGTGCCGTGCCGGTGAATTTGCCGCTCGCGGCGTCAAAGCTCAGCCAGGCCGGCAGGGCTTGGCCGTCGGCGCGCGTCGCACTCAGTTGCACCACCGCACGGGCATTGGTGTGGGCGAACACGTCGGCCGGGATGGTGAAGTTCACCTGCCCGCTGGTCGCGTCAACCGTCTGATTGCTCATGCCCTTGAAGACCAGCAAGGCCGGTTGATCGGCCTGCGCGACGGCCACCGCGAAGGCACCCGAGCCGCTGCGGGTCAAGACCGCATTGCTGCCGTCCGACGTCGCGGAGCGCTCCGGCGGGGTGGGCGCAGCGGCAGGCGCCGGAGCCGCTGCGGGAGCCGCTGCTGGGGCTGGAGCTGGAGCAGCCTGCGGCGCCGGTGCGGCATCCAGGGCGGTGGGTGCCGTTGTTGGTGCTGGTGCTGGGGCGGGCGCGGGCGCCGCGACCTCGACCGTCGGCAGGGCCGAGTTTTCGGTTCGCGGCTGCTGTTGCGGCAACAAGATCACCGCCACCGTGTCGGCGGGCGCGGGCGCTGCGGGTGCGGCTGGCGGGGCGACGACGGCTGCCGCCGGTGGTGCCACGGCGACCACCGTCAGCTCGAAGTCGCTGCTGACGCTGGCACCGCCCGAGTCGGTGGCGCTGACGCGAACTGTCATTACCCCGGCATCCGGGTTGGACGGCGTGCCGCTGAAGGTCCGCGTGGCGGCATCAAAGCGCAACCAGGTCGGCAGGGCGGAGCCACTGGCCAGTGTGGCCGTCAAGGTCAAGCCGTTGCTGCCGCTTTCGACGTCGGCAAAGGTGTCGGCCGGCACGCCAAAGCTGAGCGGCTGATCCTGCAGAGTGCTCTGGCTGGGCAAGCCGCGGGTCAGCGTCGGGGTGTCGTTGGCGGCGCGTATCTGGATCGTCAGCAAGCTGCTGCTGGTCGCTGTCAAAGTTCCTGTCCCGTCCGACGCGGTGACGGTGAAAGCCTCGCTCGCGTCCGCCGCCAGCGCGTTGATCGCCGCTGCGTTCGGGGTGTAGGTGTAGGCCCCCGTCACGGTGTTGAGCGACAAGCTGCCGTAGCGGCCTGCCAAGGTGCTGACGCCGCCCGCCACCGAGCCACCCGCGATGCCGAAGCTCACGGTTTGTCCTTCCGGGTCGCGCGCGCTCAAGGTGCCGGTGCTGGCGCTGAAGCTGTCTGGCGCTGCGGTGTCGGTGTAGTTGATGGTGACTGGCGTGGCCAACACCGGCGCGTCGTTGACAGCGGTCAACTGGATGGT
>CANFYD010000185.1 GCA_947450745.1 Burkholderiales bacterium | reverse complement strand
GGTCCAGGTGGCGCAGCACGCGGCAGAAGTAACGCGCCGTCAGGTCGGCTTTCAGCGTCCAGCTGGCATTGGTGTAGCCGAAGGTGTTGGCCAGGTTGGGCAGGCCGCCGAACATCATGCCCTTGTAGACCAGCAAGCCGGACGGGTCGACCGGCACGCCGTCCAGGCTGAGTTTTACATCGCCCAGCAAATTGAGTTGCAGACCGGTGGCGCTGACGATCACGTCGGCGGGCAGCAGTTGGCCGGAACGCAGCCGTATGCCTTGCGGCGTGAAGGTCTCGATCTGCTCGGTCGCCACCGACGCACGGCCATCGCGCAAGGCCTGGAACAGGTCGCCGTCGGGCACCAGGCAGAGGCGCTGATCCCAGGGCTTGTAGTGCGGGGTGAAGTGCTTGGCCACGTCGAATTGCGGGCCGAGCGCCTCGCTCGCCATGCTGAGCAAACGGGCCTTGGCCTGCTCCGGGTATTTGCGCATCAAACGGTAAAAGTACTGGCCGACGACGATGTTCTTGCTCCGGATCAGCCGATAGGCCAAGCCCATCGGCAGCCAGTGTTTGAGGACTTCAGCAACGGCGTCGGTGGCGGGCCGGGCCACCACATAGGACGGCGAGCGCTGCAACATCGTCACGTGCGCGGCGCGGCGCGCCATCTCGGGCACCAGCGTGACGGCCGTGGCACCGCTGCCGATCACCACCACCTGCTTGCCCGCATAGTCCAGCCCGGCGGGCCAGAACTGCGGGTGCACCAGCGTACCGGTGAACTGATCTTGCCCCGGGAACTGCGGCCGATGGCCCTGCGCATAGCTGTAATAGCCACTGCAGAACAGCAAGAAGCGCGGCTTCATTTGCACGCGTTGGCGCAGTGGGCCGCGTTCGATCTCCACCGTCCAGCGGCCGTCAGTGGCCGACCAGTCGGCGCTGAGCAGGCGGTGCTGGGTGCGGATATGGGCGCCGATGCCGTGTTCGACGGCGGTCTCGCGGATGTAGTCGCGAATGGCCGGGCCGTCGGCAATCGCCTTGGCCGCACGCCAGGGCTTGAACTCGTAGCCCAGGGTGTACATGTCGGAGTCGGAGCGGACACCGGGGTAGCGGAACAAATCCCAGGTGCCGCCGATCACGTCGCGCGCTTCCAGCAAGGCAAAGGATTTGTCCGGGCAATCACGCTGCAAATGCACCGCCGCGCCGATGCCCGACAGGCCCGCGCCGACGATCAGCACATCCAACTCCTCAGGCCGATCGGAGCGCTCGGCGCTGCGCAAAAAGGCCGCTGCCGCACGCACCGAGCGGCGCGATTCCGGCAACTGTCGCACCAGTTGCCAGACATGGGCCACGCCCGCAAAGACCTGCAGCTCGACCGTCACACCGGCCTCGCGCGCCTTTTGCGCCAGCCGGATCGAGTCATCGCGCAGCAGCTCAGATTCGCCCACATGCAGCAGCAGCGGCGGCAGGCCCACCATGTCGCCGAACAACGGCGAGGCGAGCGGCTGGGTCGGGTCGGCACCGGCCAGATAGGCTTCGGTCAGGTGCGGCAATTGCGCGGGGTCGAACATCGCATCGCGACCGGCGTTGAGCGTGATCGACGGGCTGCCGCCGGTCAGGTCCAGCGCCGGCGAGAACAGCGCCGCTGCCGCCGGCAAGGCCTCGCCGCTGTCCCGCAGCGCCAGCAGCAGGCCCAAAGCGAGGTTGCCGCCGGCGCTGTCGCCTGCCACCACGATGCGGCTGTGCGGCGCGGCGGCACGCAGGGCGCGGTAGACCGCCAGAGCGTCCTGGGGGGCGGCGGGAAACGGGTGCTCCGGTGCCAACCGGTAGTCGGGCGCAAACACGCGCAAGCCTTGCAAGGCAAAAGCCGCCGTCAGCGGCCGGTGGGTGCGCGCGGAGCAGCCGACAAAACCGCCACCGTGCAGGTACAGCAAGGTGGTCGCCTCGCCAGCTAGCCCCTCCACGACGGCTTGCCCGGCGGCGGGCCGCTCAGCCTCCACCCATTCGCCGGCCACGCCGCCCACGCTGGCTGCGCTGTAGCGCACGCCCTTGGCGGCCGACAGCGGCTTGCCGAACGCGGCGCGCACGGCAGCGATGTTGCGCATGTCGGCCAAGGCCGGCTTGACGCGGCGGCGCACCACAAAGGCGGCCACGCGGGCCTGCCAGCTTGCTTTCATCATCGGTTTGTCCAGTTCTAGAAATTCAACGGGTATGGGTGGACTATCTGGACTAGCGGGCCGACTGCCGTGCCATCGAGCGTGCCACCCAGCGCCAGTACGCCACCGGGAACAGGCGCTGTACCCAGGCGGCGGCCACGGCGTCGTTGCCCACCAGCACGCGCGCTTCGCGCCGCTCGATGCCGAGCAAGATGCGCGCGGCCGCCGCCTCGGGCGACAAGCGCAGCGCACGCCGCCAATTGTCCTGGTGCAGCTTGATTTCGGCCGCTGAGCCGCCCACCGGCAACCGGGCGTTGGCCGCAATGCCGGTGCGCACGCCGCCTGGGTGTACCAGCGTCATGCGCACGCTTGACGCGCCGGCCTCCAACTCATGCCGCAGCGATTCCGAGAAACCGCGTACCGCAAACTTGGCCGCGCAATATGCCGTTTGGCCCGGCGGCGCAATGATGCCGAAGATGCTGGAGATATTGACGATCTGCGCGGCCGGCGCTTGCCCCAGCAAGGGCAAAAAGGCTCGCGTGAGCCGCACCACCGCGCCGAAGTTGATGCTCATCAACCAATCGAAGTCGTCGGCCGCGACTTGTTCGAACGTACCGCCCACTGCAACGCCTGCGTTGTTGACCAAAATGGTCGCCCGGCCGTGGCGGGCCTGTACGTCGGCAAGCATGGCGGCGGCGGCCTCGGGCTGCGCCATGTCCAGCACCTGCGTGCTGACCGTGACGCCCAGGGCAGCGGCTTGCGCGGCCACCTCGCCCAAGCCGGCTGCGTTCACGTCCGCCAGCGCCAAATGGCAACCGCGCGCTGCCAGTTGCAGCGCCAGCGCCGCGCCGATGCCCCCCGCCGCACCGGTGATGACGGCGACGCCGCCCTGCGGGTCCAAGCTTGTCGGGATGCTCATGCAGGCTCCAATCAATAATTACGATACGTCGCTGCCGGTGGGGAATGGCCGGTGACTGACAGCAGCTACGCCGCGTCGCCACTTTCGACTTTCGACTACCGGGCGAGCAGCAGCAACAGGCTGGCCAGATGCAGCAACGCCGCCATCAGGGCCAGCAGCAGCGCTACCCAGACCCTGGGACGCAGGGCAAAGCTGAACATCACCTGGGCCGGAAAGCTGAAAGTTGCCTCCGTGCTGGCGGTCTTGAGCAAATGCACCTCGCGCAGCGCCGGGTTGAGCGCCAACGCCATCAGGTCGCGTCGGCTGCGGTAACGCATGGCGCTGACGACATGCCAGCCGGGGTCGGGCGCGGTGTTCCAAGCGTCGACATAGCCGCCCACCTTGCGCATCGCTATCAGCGGGTGACCGCCATGGCGTAGCAAGAGGCTCACGAAGCGCCGGGCGTAGGCCTGCAACAACAGCATCCCCGGCGTGGGCACACCGGTGAGCGGATGCGCCACTTCGCCAGGATGGACGCGCACCAGGTTGCTCATCACGAACTCTTTACCGTCGTCGGCCTCCAGAAAAGCCCGCACCACGGCCGGGTCGCTGTGATCGTTGAGTCGGGTGTGCGCCGCCTCGGCCATGAAGGCATCGATCTCGGCCGGGGTCAGCGGCCCGCGCCAGTTGTCGTACCCGCAGCGGAACAACGCATAAAGCCCCGCCGCGACCAGCCACACCCACCACGCGCCGACCATCACGCAGTGCCCGCTTTCGACGGGGTCCGAGGGATGCTTGCGGGTTCTAGCTCGAACGACCTGTGGCCGGGTTGACAGCGCCGCGTGAGGGCACCGCAAGCGCCACCGCAAACGCCGCACCAAGAATCAGCAGCACGAATCGGTCGCGCCACCCGCTGGATCAATCTGCTCATACGCACCCCCATGTATTGACACTATAGGTGCCAATACAACAGGGCGTCAACACGGTGGAAGCGCTAGGGGTGGTGGCCTGGCCCGGTGCCAGCCGGGCCCGAACTCCCGTTATCCGTTTATCCAGCGAACCCGTCGCCCAGGCCGACATCGCGCAGCGTGTGGGCGGCAATCATTTGCTCTTCGTCGGTGGGCAGCACGGCCACTTGCACGCGGCTGGACGGTGCATGGATAAGAGTGTCGGCCCGCTGGTTGGCGGCGTCGTCCAGCACCACGCCCAACCAGGCGCAGCCCTCGCAGACCCGCGCGCGGATCGGCGCGGCATGCTCGCCGATGCCGGCGCTGAAGACGAGCGCATCCAAGCCGCCCAGCGCGGCCGCCAGCGCGCCGATTTCGACCACGATGCGATGCACGAACAGGGCGACCGCTTCGGCCGCGTGAGGCTCGGGGCTGTCGAGCAAGACTTGCATGTCGCTGCTGATGCCGGACACGCCCAACAGGCCGGAGCGGCGGTAGAGCAAGTCGCTGACCTCGGCTGCAGTCAGGTGCATTTCCTGCAGCAAATAAAGCACCACGCCGGGGTCCAGCGCGCCGCAACGGCTGCCCATCATCAAGCCGTCCAGCGCCGAAAAGCCCATCGTCGAGGCGACGCTTCTGCCCGCCTTGATCGCGCACAGGCTGGCCCCGTTGCCGAGGTGGGCCACGATCACCCGGCCCTGGCTGGCGCCCCCCAGCACGCGCGGCAACTGGCCGGCAATGTATTCGTAGGACAGGCCGTGGAAGCCGTAGCGCCGCACGCCGGCAGCGCTGAGCTCGCGCGGCAGCGCATAAGCCTGGGCCACCGGCGCTTGATGGGCGTGGAAGGCGGTGTCAAAACAGGCGACTTGGGGGACGTCCGGCCAGCGCTGGCTGACGGCGCGTATCGCTTGCAGGTTGTGCGGCTGATGCAGCGGGGCCAGCGGGATCAGCGCCGTCAGGTCGCGCAGCACCTCAGCGTTGACCCGCACGGCGGCCGAATACTGACTGCCGCCATGCACCACCCGGTGCCCGACGGCCACCAGCCGCAGGCCGGCCTGATGGGCGTCCAGCCAAGCGAACATGCGCGCCATCGCGGTGTCGTGGTTGAACAGGCCGTGCTCCAGCGGCGACTGCGAACGCTCAGTCGGCTTGCCGCCAGCCGCCACAGCAGCCATAGCCGCCGCGCTGAGCTTGACCAGCAACTCCAGCTGATCACCGACCTGCGCGACATGGCCGCGCGCTATCAAGGCCTGCGGCTGCGGAAAGCCGGCGACGCTGTAAACCGCGAACTTGATGCTGGACGAACCGGCATTGATGACGAGAACGGCGTCCATTTGATCGAATCTAGGCGATAGCCTTGCCGACGGCGGATACCGAGCGCGACGCCACCACCAGCAGCGCCAGCGCACAAGAGGCGACGCGGGCCGCCGCACCGTCGGCTCGACTGGTCAGGATGATGGGCACGCGGGCCCCCATCACCAAGCCGGCGGCTTGCGCATCGGCCAGATATTGCAACTGCTTGGCCATCATGTTGCCGGCCTCCAGGTCGGGAGCGATCAGGATGTCGGCACGCCCGGCCACCGGCGAGATGATGCCTTTGTCGAGCGCGGCCTGGGCCGAAATGGCGTTGTCGAAAGCGAGCGGGCCGTCCAGAATGGCCCCGGTGATCTGCCCGCGCTCGGCCATCTTGCACAGCGCGGCCGCGTCCAGCGTCGAGCGCATGCGCGGGTTGACGGTTTCCACCGCCGCAAGAATAGCCACCAGCGGCTGCACGATGCCCAGCGCGTGCGCCAGGTCGATGGCGTTGCGGACGATGTCGCGCTTGGCATCAAGGTCGGGCTCGAAGTTGATGGCGGCGTCGCTGATCAGCAGCGGCTTCGGGTAACTGGGCACATCGAGCACAAAGATGTGGCTGACGCGCCGCTCGGTGCGCAGGCCGCCGTCCGTCTTCACCACCTCGGTCATCAACTCATCGGTGTGCAAGCTGCCCTTCATCAGCGCCTGCACCTCGCCATTGCGCGCCATCGTCACCGCCAGCGCAGCGGCCGCGTGGCTGTGGGCGGCGGGCGCAATGCGGTAGCCGGTCAGGTCGATCTGCGCCTGCGCCGCCACCGCACGGATCTTGTCCTCAGGGCCGACCAGAATCGGCTGGATCAAGCCCATCTCGGCCGCCTCGATCGCGCCGCGCAAGGCCTCCTCGCTGCAGGGGTGAACCACGGCCACAGGAATGGCCGCCAGCCCCTCGGTCAAGGCCAGCAGTTGGCGGTAGCGGCGGGTCCGGTCGGACAAACGGACTTGCATCGGGGCCAAGCGCGGGCGGCGAATCTTCTCGGCCGGAGCCAGCACCACCGCGCTGCCGGTGATGACGTCGTCGCCATGCTGATTGGTGCAGTGGCAGGCCAGCACCACCTGATGGGTGTTGACCTCCTTGGCGCTGACGGTGACGCGCACATCGAGCGTGTCGCCGATATGCACAGGCCGCAAAAAGCGCAGGTTCTGGCTCAGGTAGATGGCACCCGGCCCCGGATATTCGGTGCCCAGCACGGTGGAGATCAGCGCCGCCCCCCACATGCCGTGGGCAATCAGGCCGTGGAACTGGCTGCTGTTGGCGTACTCGGCATCCACATGGGTGGGGTTCACATCCCCCGACATGGCGGCAAACAACTGGATGTCTTCGGCCAGCAAGGTGCGCGTCAGCTGCGCCGTGTCGCCGATCTCGATCTCGTCGAAGGTGTGGTTTTCAATCATTTCCCGGGGCACGGTGGCATTCAAAGCGCAACTCCTTGTGTGAAAAACAGTAGGCCACGCTGATTGTGAAGCCAGCGCCAACGGTCAAAGGAGCTTCATCAGGCTGCCGTAGGCAATATAAAGCCCGACCCCCAGAATCAACAGACCCGAAAAATACGGCGCACGGCGGGCAAATTCGCCAAAGCCGCTCCAGCGTTTGGAGGCATGCTTCAAGCTCAGCGCCGCCAGCACACCGGAGGCCACCATCGTCAGCGCCAGCCCGACGCTGAAGCTCAGCACCAGCGTGGCACCGAGCGCAACTTTCTTCAACTGCAAGCACAGCAGCAGCACGGTGATCGAGGCCGGGCATGGGATCAAGCCGCCGGTCAGGCCGAACGCGACGATCTGCCCAGTGGTGACTTCCCGGTTGCCAAAGCGGCGGCGGATGTCGTTGGCATGGGCCAGCTCGTGCGGGTCCTGAACGCCGGGCGCAGCCACGTCGAGGCGTTCGTT
>CANFYD010000184.1 GCA_947450745.1 Burkholderiales bacterium | reverse complement strand
GCACGCGGGCAGAGGCGGCGTTGTCGACCGAGGTGATGGCCAGCAGGCGCGTCAGCCCCAGCACATCGGCCCCGTAACGCAGGCTGGCCGCAGCGGCCTCGCGGGCATAGCCGGCCCCCCAAAAGCGCGGCAGCAAGGCGTAGCCGACATCGACGTCCGGCAAGCCGTCGCGCAGCACCAGGCCGCAAATACCCAGCAGCGCGCCGTCCGCCGTGCGCTCCACCACCCAAAAACCGAAACCCTGCCGCCAGCAGTTGCCCAGCAAGCGCTCCTCGATCCAGACGCGGGCGTCGTCCGGCGTGCGTACGCCTCGGTCACCGATATTGGCCAGCCAGGACGGCTCGTTCAGCAGCTCACAGATGAACTCGGCGTCCTCCGCCCGGGCCCAGCGCAGCGACAGTCTCTCGGTCTTCAATACCAGCATGTGTTCTTTCTCTTGGAGCAGTTTTTCGTCAGGCCTGGAAATGAAACTCTTGGACAATGCAGCACCTTAACCCGCTCAAGCCCAAGCCCAATCCGCCCATGAACTTCATCCAGCAACTGCTTGCCGCACAAGACCTCAATGACTCGCTGCTGTGCGTCGGGCTGGACCCGGAGCCGGCCCGGTTTCCCGGCGCTTGGCAAGGCGACGCGGGCAAAATCTTCGACTTCTGTGCGGCCATTGTCGACGCCACCCACGACCTGGCGATCGCCTTCAAGCCGCAGATTGCCTACTTTGCCGCCCACCGCGCCGAGGCGCAGCTGGAGCGCTTGATCGCCCACATCAAGCAAGTGGCACCGCAAGTGCCGGTGATTCTGGACGCCAAGCGGGGCGACATCGGCAGCACCGCCGAGCAATATGCAAAGGAAGCGTTCGAGCGCTACCAGGCCGACGCGGTGACGCTGTCGCCGTTCATGGGGTTTGACTCGATAGCGCCTTACCTGCGCTATGCCGACAAGGGCGCCATCCTGCTCTGCCGCACCTCCAATCCGGGCGGCAGTGACTGGCAGAACCAGCGCCTCGCCGATGTGCCCGGTCAGCCCCGGCTGTACGAACATCTGGCCCGCCTGGCCCAGACCGAATGGAACAAGAACGGCCAGCTCGGCCTGGTGGTGGGAGCCACCTACCCGGAAGAAATCCGCCGCGTGCGCGAGTTGGCCCCGACCTTGCCGCTGCTGATTCCCGGCGTGGGCGCGCAGGGCGGTGACGCCGAAGCGACGGTCAAGGCCGGCTGGCGGGGGAATAGCGCGCAGACCAGCGGCCCGATCATGGTCAGCAGTTCGCGCGCGGTGCTGTACGCCAGTGCCGGGCCGGACTTTGCCGCGGCCGCCCGCCAAGTCGCGCTGCAAACCCGCGCACAGCTGAACCACGCCCGCGCCTGACTTGCCCCCCGAACTGCCCTTGCACCGCCCTTGCACTATCCCTGACCGGCCACGCACCCGCCGCTGCGGGTGCGCTCGGGCCCGCCGCAGCGTGACCTAATGCACTGACTCCGCGTTACCTGCTCAATTACCCCCGATTCCCGGGGTAGCACCGACGATTGCTGACGCCAAAGTCAGGGAGACTCCAGCGATTGCCGGGAGGTCTCCGGCCACCTTCTGGTCGAAGCGGAGCACGCGGCACTGTGAGCAAGGATTCCCTGGACGATTTGAGCAGCCTGATCAAGCAGGATCTGGATCCCGCCGACCCCAGCGCGCTGGCCGGCAGCCATGTGCGCTGGCGCTCGATTCGGCTGTTTTTTGCCGGCACCGCCCTGCTGCTGCCCTTGGGCGCGGCCGAGCTGCTGTTCAGCCGCAGCGCCACCGAACCCTGGGCCGGGCTGCTGGCACCGGCCTGGGCCGCCGGCATTGCCCTGCTCTGCCTGCTGTGCTTGTGGCGGCTGCCGCGCCGCTACGGTGCGCAGGCCGCCACCGCGCTGATGGGCTTGACCATGATGTTGCTGGTGCTGATCGC
The DNA here is from genome assembly GCA_947450745.1 of Burkholderiales bacterium. GTDB lineage: Bacteria > Pseudomonadota > Gammaproteobacteria > Burkholderiales > Burkholderiaceae_C > Paucibacter_A. Next base: position 5,304 of record CANFYD010000184.1, on the reverse strand, counting down.
CTGGTCACGCGGGCTGGGGCTTTACTCGCTCAGCTTGACAGCGCTGGCCTTGCTGACGGCGCTGGCCACCAGCATGGTCGGCCTGCGGGCTGGTTTGAGCTTGAGCGCGATCGGCTTGCTGGGGCTGGCCGGCTTGTTCTGGGGCGAATCAAGCGGCTTGGCCGTCAGCGCCGACGCTCTCCAAAGCCTGACTCTGCGCGGCAGCATCCACGTGCTGCTGGTGTTGTCCGGTCTCGCCATCGGCATCGGCGCACTGCGCATGACCGAGAGCTCGCTGCGTGAAGCGCGCGAACGCAATGCCCGCTTTCGCGGCCTGCTGACCATGGCGGCAGACTGGTATTGGGAGATGGACCGCGACTACCGCTTCACCCAGATGACCGAGGACACGCCGGGCAGCTCCGGCATCAGTTTACAAATCCGCCTGGGCAAGACGCCGTGGGAACTTGAGCACTTGGGCCTGTCCGAAGAAGACATGGACGCGCACCGGGCCGATCTGGAGTCGCACCGGCCGTTCCACCGCATGCTGGCCAAACGGCGCGCCGAGGACGGCAGCACGCGCTTCGTCTCGGTCAGCGGTGAACCGCGTTTTGATGCCAAGGGGAATTTTCGGGGCTACTGGGGCGTCGGCCGCGATGTGACCCACGAGGTGCAAACCGAGCAATCGATACAAGCGACCGAGAGCCGGTACCGCGAGCTGTTCCGGCGCTCGCCCTCGCCGCTGGTGCTGCACCGCTGGGGTCGGGTGCTGGACGCCAACCCGGCGGCCATGGCCATGTTCGGCTACACCCAGCGCAGCAGCATGATCGGCCAGGACTTGTTCTCGCATTACGAGCCCGGCGACGATGAGCGAGCCCGCCAGCGCGCCGCCAAGATCGAGGCCATGCCGGTCGGCGGCATGATGCCGATGGCCGAGTTCCGGCTGCACACGCTGTCGCGGCGGCTGCGTCTGGTGCAAGCCACCAGCGTGCGGGTGGAGGCCGCCGCCGGCCCCGCCACCTTGTCGTTCTTCATCGACCAGACCGAGCAATCCAGAGCGCAGGAAGCGCTGCGCCGCTCGGAGGGCTTGCTCTCGCATCTGGTCGCCACCAGCCCCGACGTCATCACCCTGACCGACCTGCAGACCGGCCGCTATGCGATGGTCAACAAGACCTTCGAGCACCTGACCGGCTACACCAGCGAGGAGGTGTTGGGGCGCACTGCCAGCGAGCTGGGCATCTGGCAAGACCAGCTCGATCGCAGCCGGGTGCTGGACAAGATTCGCATGCACGGCCGGGTGGTGGAGCAGGCCATGACTTTTATCGACAAGCGCGGGCGGCCGCTGTCGATGGTGATGTCGGCCGCACCGTTCGCGATGGAGGGGCAGCAATACCTGGTCATCAACGCTCGCGATGTGAGCGCGTCGGAGCGCACGCGCCTGGTCCATCAAGCGGTGCTGGAGAACGCCTCGATCGGCATCACGCTGACCCGCGAACAGACTTTTGTACAAGTCAACCGGCTGGTAGAAGAAATGTTCGGCTGGCCCGCTGGCGGCCTGATCGGCCAACCGGGCAGCGTGATCTGGCGCAGCCAGGACGACTACCTGGCGGCCGGCCGGGAACTGGGGGGTCAACTTGAAAGTGGCCAACAAGTTGAAACCCAGCGCCTGATGCGCCGCCGCGACGGCAGCCTGTTCTGGTGCCGCATGCTGGCCCGCGCGGTCGACCCACTGCACCCGGCGGTGGACGGCACGATCTGGATCCTGGAAGACATCACCGAGCGCCGTCAGGCCGAAGCAGCCCTGGCCAGCGCCAAGGATGAAGCGCAGGCCGCCAACCGGGCCAAGAGCGCCTTCCTGGCCAACACCAGCCACGAAATCCGCACGCCGTTGAACGGCTTGCTGGGCTTGGCCCGCTTGCTCCAGCAACCCGATCTGGAGGATGCGACCCAGCGCCAATACCTGGACCAACTGCTGGCCAGCGCCGAAAGCCTGTCGGGCCTGATTTCCGACATTCTCGACTTGGCCAAAATCGAAGCCGGGCGCTTGACGCTGGAGACCGCCCCGTTCGACCTGCGCGACATGCTGGCCACCTTGCGCCTGACCTATCTGGCCCTGGCCGATTCGCGCGGGCTCAGCTTCCAGCTCGAGCTGGACGCGGCGCTGCCGGTTTGGGTGTCGGGGGACGCGATACGCACGCGCCAGATCCTCAGCAACTTCGTCAGCAACGCGATCAAGTTCACCGCCAGTGGCTCGGTCGTGCTGAGCGCCCAGAGCCTCGCCGGTGATCGCCTGCGTTTCATGCTCACCGACACCGGGCCCGGCATCGCGCCCGGCGAGATCGAGCGGCTGTTCGAGCCGTTCACCCAGGCCGATGAATCGACCACCCGACGCTTCGGCGGCACCGGGCTGGGGCTGTCCATCTGCCGCGAATTGGCCGAACTGATGGGAGGCAGCGTCGGCGTACAGAGTCAACCGGGCCAGGGCTCGGTGTTCTGGGCCGAACTGCCGTTGCCGGCCACCGGCGCGCCGTTGAGCAGCCAGCCGCGCCAGCTGCCTGCGGCGACCGCTGCAGCCGACAACGCCGACCTGCGCGGCCGGCGCGTGCTGATGGTGGAAGACCACCCGGTGAATATGCTGATTGCCGTGGCGCAGCTGCAGCAATGGGGCCTGGAGGTCTCGCAAGCGAGTGACGGCAGCCAAGCGGTGGAGGCGATTTTTGCGGCGGCCAGCATGGGCAAACCGTTTGACGTGGTGCTGATGGACTTGCAGATGCCGGTGATGAGCGGCCACGAGGCCACCCGCCAAGTGCGGCAGCGCTTCACTGCAGACGAGCTGCCCATCCTGGCGCTGACGGCGGCGGCGCTGGTGTCTGAGCGCGACGAGGCGCTGGCCGCCGGCATGAACGAGTTCCTGACCAAGCCGATCGACGCGCCCAAGCTGCGCCAGACCTTGGTCCGCTTGATCGGCCACCGCGACAACGGTCAAACCCGCAGCTGAATCTCCTGTCGTAATTTTGGAATTAGGCCGGATTTCGCGACCTATCCGGCGTTATGCAAGCTGCTTGAGTTGATGAGAATGGGCGCTCATCGCACAAATTGATTTTTTGTGCGATCAATCAACTCAACTTGAAACTGGAGACCCTCCGTCATGAACCTCTTTTCCGCCGCCAAGCAACTTCTGAAAATCACGCTGCTGGGCCTGACCCTGGCCGTCAGCAGCGCCCACGCGGCCGAGGCGGGCAGCGCCGCCGAGGCCGAGGCGATGGTCAAGAAGGCCGTGGCCTTCATCAAGGCCAACGGCGCCGACAAATCTTATGAAGAATTCACCAACGGCAAGTCGTTCAAGGATCGCGATCTCTACATCGTCGTCTACGACCTGAACGGCAAGAATCTGGCCCAGGGTGCCAACCCCAAGCTGGTCGGCAAGGACTTGATCGGCCTGAAAGACCCGGACGGCAAACTCATCATCCAACTGTTCGTCGAGCTGGCCAAGACCAAGGGCAAGGGCTGGGTCGAGGGCTACAAATTCCTCAACCCGGTCTCGCAGAAGATCGAAGGCAAGGCGATGTATCTGGAGCGCTTGGGCGACACGCTGGTGGGATGCGGCATCTACAAGAGCTGAGACGCTGAGCTCGACATCACCTGATGTGCACCGCTGTCGATAGTACGCAGCGGCATTTGCTTGCCCCACCGGAAGGACCCCAGAAATGAATTTGCGTCAAATGAAGATAGGGCTCCGGCTCGGGCTGGGCTTCGGCCTCATCTTGCTGGCAGCCATCGCGATGCTGGCCGGTGCGCTGGTCAGCAACAGCGTCAGCCGCAGCAACTTGCTGTTGACCTTGCAACATGCCACCGACCGGCAAGATCTGGCCGTCAGCATGCGCGCCGCCCAGATGCGCAGTGCGGTAGCGATGCGCAATATGGGCTTGCAAAGCCAATTGGACGAAGTCCAAAAAGACGAGGCCGAGGCCAAAAAGCAGCACGCCGCTTACTTGGCTGCCAAAGCCACGCTCGAAGCCGCCGAGCTGAATGCGCAGGAGCGCGAACTGGTTGATCGCCTCGACAAGATCGACCGTCAAATGGACGGATTTTTCAAAAATGCCGTCGATTTGGCGGCACAGTTCAATACAGAACAAGCGGGCAAGGTCATCACGGAAAAAATTGATCCGCTGCTGAACGAGGGCTTGAAAGAGTTGCAGAGCTTCATCAACCTGCAAAAAAAGCAGGGCGTGGCTGCCACCGAGCTGGCCAACGCCCGCAACAGCACCACCGTCGGCGTGATCAGCGTCGCCGCTGCGCTGGTGCTGGCCCTGGCCGCCGTGCTGGCCTGGCGGCTGACGATCAGCATCACCACACCGCTGCAAACCGCGCTGGACGCCACCGCCCGCGTGGCCCATGGCGACCTGGTCAGCGAGATCGAATGCGCCGGCAATGACGAAGCGGCCCAACTGCTGAGCGGCCTGCTGGAGATGCGTGACGAGCTGGCGCGCATGGTCAGCGAGGTGCGCGCCGGGGCCGAAAACATCTCCAGCGGGGCCAGTCAAATTGCCTCCGGCAACGCCGATCTGTCGCAGCGCACCGAAAGCCAGGCCAGCAATCTGGAACAAACCGCCGCCTCGGTGGAGCAGCTCAGCGCCACAGTCAAGAGCAACGCCGAAACCGCCCGCCAAGCCAATCAGATGGCCAGCTCAGCCAGCGCTGCAGCCATCAACGGCGGCACGGTGGTGGGCCAGGTGGTGGCGACGATGCAGGACATCAGCACGGCCTCCCGCAAGATCGCCGACATCATCGGCGTGATCGACGGCATCGCTTTCCAGACCAATATCCTGGCGCTGAATGCGGCGGTGGAAGCGGCCCGCGCCGGTGAACAAGGGCGCGGCTTTGCGGTGGTGGCCAGCGAGGTGCGCAGCCTGGCCGGCCGCTCGGCCGATGCCGCCAAAGAGATCAAGTCGCTGATCGGCGCCAGCGTGGACAAGGTCGAGGCCGGCGGCCGCCTGGTCGGCGCCGCCGGTGATTCCATGAACGACATCGTCAACCAGGTCAAGCATGTGGCCACGCTGATCAATGAGATCAGCAGCTCGGCCAATGAACAAACCAGCGGCATCGGCCAGATCAACTTGGCCATCACCCAGCTCGACCAAGTGACCCAGCAAAACGCCGCGCTGGTCGAAGAAGCCGCAGCCGCCGCCGAGAGCTTGAATCAGCAAGCCGCACGGATGGTAGAGGTGGTCAGCGTCTTCAAGCTGAACGCGTGAGGGTGAGACTTTTCTACTGCGCGGCCGCTCGCTACGAAAAATCTCACCCTCTGTGCCCCTCGTAGGGCGGGTC
>CANFYD010000183.1 GCA_947450745.1 Burkholderiales bacterium | reverse complement strand
GGCAAACGCGCGGTCGATGCGGGTTCTGCCGGTAAAGCTGGGGTGGTAAGACACCAGCGGCTCGGCGGCTAGCTGTTCCAGCGTGGGCCGCTCCACTTGCGCCAGCGGGTGGTCGGCGGGCACCACCATCACATGCTGCCATTCATAGCAGGGCAGACTGACCAACTCTGGAATCTGCGTCAGTGATTCGGTCGCCAAACCGACGTCGGCGCTGTCGTCCAGCAGCATGCGAACCACCTGGTCCGGCGTGCCCTGGTGCAAGCTGATGCGCACCAGCGGCATTTGGCGGCGCAACTGTGCCACCGGCCCGGGCAATACATAGCGCGCTTGGGTGTGGGTGGTGGCAATCGACAGCGTGCCGCTGTCCTGCTTGGAAAACTCCTCACCGATGCGCTTGAGATTGCCGACCTCGCGCATGATGATTTCGATCGCAGCCAACACCTGTTGACCCGGCTCAGTGATGCGGCGCAAGCGCTTGCCGTGACGCGAGAAGATGTCGATGCCGAGCTCTTCTTCCATCTCCAGAATGGCTTTGGAGACGCCGGGTTGCGAGGTAAACAGCGCCTTGGCCGTTTCAGTCAGGTTGAGGTTGCGCCGGGCCGCCTCTTGCACGAAACGGAATTGGTGCAGGTTCACGAACCTTGCTCGGCGGACTGATCGAGCCAAGCCAGACTGGCGTCGGTCATCGCCTGCATGACACGGTCCTGGTCGCCCAGCGCCGGATGCAGCAGCCACTCGACAGTCGAACCGAATTGCTGCGTCAGGCGCTCGATCAGCGGCGGAATGTCGCGCCGCACATGACCACCGGTGCCGAGAAACATCGGCACGATGTGAATACGGCTGCAGCCGCGAGCGGCCAGTTGCTGGGCGGCTTCTTCCAGCCCCGGCTGCATGAATTCAAGATAAGCCAAGGCCAGTGGCAACTCCGGGCGCTGCAGCGCAATGCGCCGCGCCACTTCGATGAACGGGCGCGCCCAATCCGGGTCGCGGGCACCGTGAGCAAATAGAAGCAGTCCGTCCATATCGTTCAACAAGCTTTCAACGGTAACGCACCAGCCAGCCGAAGGCTGCCAGTGACAGAGCAAGATAGGCCAAGCTGGGTGAGGCCGCGACGATCCACGGCGTCCAGTTTTTCAGCAGGCCGACATGGCCGGCCAGATTATTCAAGAGCACAAAGCTGATGCCCAGCATGATGCCGCCGAACACCTTCAGGCTGATGCCCCCGGAGCGGCCGTGCAAATAGGCAAAGGGCAGGGCGAGCGCCAGCATCACAAAGCAGGCAAAGGGGTAGAAAGCCTTGCGCCAGAACTGGATGTTGTGCGCCTGGGCTGACTGCTCTTGGGCCGACAGGTGCTGGGTGTAGCGAAAGAGCTCGAAGGTGGACATCGACCCCGCCGGCAGCACGGCCGCTGCGATCACGCCTGCGTTCAGCGAACTGGCCCAATTCAGTTCAGCCAGATGGGTCTCGCGGACCAGTTCTTGGGCTGCCGCACCAGGGCGGTCGGTGGGCATACCCAGCCACTCCGTCTGCACCACCTCGCTGAGTCGCCAAAGGCCATTGGCATCGACACGAGCCCGGCTGGCCTGGATGCGTGACACCAAGCCGCCGAGGTCATTGAATTCGAAAATCCGCACATCCTGGAGCTCGCCCGAAGCACTCGCTTGTCGGATATTGACCGAGTAGTTGCGCTCGCCGGCGGCGGTCATCTGGCGGTCTTTCAACCACGCCCCGTTGCGACCCTGGGCCAGGTTGCCAGCAAAGGTGGCCCGCACGATTTCAGTTTGCCGCTCGAAGTAGGGGGCGGCGAAATCTCCGACCACAAAAGTCAGCAGCGCAAAACCCAGTGCCAAGCTTGCGAGCAAGGACAAGGCTCGGGTGGGCCCCAAACCGCCGGTCCGCAAAATCGTGAATTCGCTGGACTGCGCCATGCGAGCGAGTGAAAAGATGCTGCCGATCAGCACCGCAATTGGAAACAACTCGTAGAAATGCTGGGGCAGCTCCATCAAAGCCAGCAGGGCGGCACGCGCCGCGCCGCCGCCAATGCGGTTGATGCGGTCAAGTTCATCGACAAAATCGATGAAATAGAACAAGGACAAAAAAGACAGGGCGACGAAAAACACCGAGCCGATGATGTCGCGATAAAGCAGGCGGCGTACGGTTCTCATGCACCCTCCGCGCGCTTGGCGATTGCAGATTGTTCGGCCGCTCGTTCGGCCGCTTGCTTGGCCGCAGCCGCATGTTTGGCCGCACGCCTGGCAAGTTGGCCCGAGCGGCCGGGCCAGCAAAGGCGGTTGCCCTGGTCACGCAGCCACAGCAACGCCAGCGCGAGCGCCAAGGTGCTGAGGTGCAGGCTGGCCAGCGCTTCAGCCATACCCATGCGGGAGTTGTTGACCCAGCCTTGGCTTAAATTGATCATATTGAAATAGACGACGAAGCCCAACAGCGCGAACAGCAAGTTCCAATTGTTGGCGCGGCGCGGGTTGGTGGCGGCCAAGCCGAGCCCGAGCAGCACCATGTTGAAACATCCCAGAATCATGCCCAGCCGCCACGTCAGCTCGCCCTGGTTGCGCGGCGAGGGCGCGCGCAGCAGGTCGAGCGTGGTCATCGCCTTGGGCGGCAGTTGGTCGGCAGAACGCATCACCTGACTGTCCGCCAGCACTTTGTACTGTTCGAAGCGGGCCAGTGTTTTTTCGCCACTGACGCTGTTGATCTCATTGCGCTGGCCGCGGTCCAGCACCAGGAATCTATCGTTGCCGGCCAACTCGATCTGGCCCTTCAACGAGGTGGTGACCGATTCGGTGCTGCCTTGGGTTGACAGGATGAAGACGTTTCTGCCGGTGCGGCCGTCCAAGCCGTCGCGGTCGATGAAGAAGACGCGAGAACCATCGCGCGAGCTTTGAAATTGGCCCGGTGCTACGCGCGACAAATCGCTGCGCTTCTCGTAAACCTGGCTCAACTGCTCGCTGTTCTTGTTACCCCAGGGCCACACCAGCAGCTCAAGGACGATGACGGCCAGCAACACAGGCCAAGCCATGCTCAGCACCGGCCGCACGAAGCGGCTCAGGCCGACACCGCTGGCGAACCAGATGGTCATCTCCGACTCCCGGTACATGCGGCCCAGCGTGGCGACGATGGCAATGAAGAGCGACAGGGTCAGCATGGTCGGCAAATGGGCCAATGAGGCATAGCCCATCAGCAACATCACGTCTTGCGGTGCCACATTGCCGCCTGCGGCTTGGCCAAGGGTACGAATCAGCATCATCGTCAAAACGATGGTGAGGATGACCACGAGGGTCACGCCAAAGCTGCGGGCCAGTTCTTTCTTGACGGTGGAATCGAATAACATCCGGGCACTTTATCTAATCGGCGACATTATGGACTTCCGTACTCAGTCAACAGCCTTCGACGCGCTGGCAGCTTTGCCAAGCGACGCTCTGATTTTGGTGATAGCTGGCGAGGCTTTGCCCGCCACGTTCGACGCTGGTCTGAGCGTTCTGATCAACGACGCCGTCAAGTTGGGTGACTTCGAGCTGAAGGCCGGCAAGACGCTGACTTTGCAGCGCCCGCAGGGTGTGAAAGCACCGCGCTTGGTGTTGGCGGCTGCAGGCAAGCCCAGTTTGAAGGCGGCCCGGGCCGCTCTGTTGCACGGATTTGCCCAGCTCAAAGGCCGTGGGGTCGCGCATGCGGCAGTGGCTTTTGTGGGTTTCGATGCGATGACCACAGGCTTGGCGGAGCAGTTTGCCCTGGCGGCCGGTGAATCGGTTTATGTTTATCGCCATACCAAGCCGAGCGCGCCGGCAGCGTCCAAGTTGGTGAAGGTGACGTTGTTGCTGGACAAGGCTGATGCGGGTGCGGCCAAGGCGGCAAAGGTTGGTGTTGCGTTGGGTCAGGCGATTGCAGCCGGCATCGAATTGGCGCGTGAATGCGGCAATCTGCCGGGCAACTACGCCACCCCGACCTATCTTGGCGAGCAAGCCAAGGCGCTTGGGCTGAGTCACGGGCTGAAGGTCGAGGTGATGGATAAAAAGGCCGTCGAGAAGCTCGGCATGGGCTCGTTCTTGTCGGTTGCACAGGGTTCGGACGAGCCGTTGCGCTTCATCGTGGCCCGCTACGACGGTGCCGCCAAGACGCAGGCACCGGTGGTGCTGGTCGGCAAAGGCATCACCTTCGACTCCGGTGGCATCTCGCTGAAGCCAGGTGCCGACATGGACGAAATGAAATTCGACATGGGCGGGGCTGCCAGCGTGCTGGGTGCCCTGCGCGCGGTGGCCGAGATCAAACCCAAGCTCAACTTGGTCGTCATCATCGCGGCCTGTGAAAACATGCCCAGCGGCCGTGCCTTGAAGCCCGGCGATGTCGTTACCTCAATGTCTGGGCAAACCATCGAGATTCTGAACACCGACGCCGAAGGCCGCTTGGTGCTGTGCGATGCGCTGACCTACGCCGAGCGCTTCAAGCCTTCCGTGGTGGTGGACGTGGCCACGTTGACCGGTGCCTGCGTGATCGCTCTGGGCGGCGTGCGCAGCGGCATGTACGCCAACGATGACGATGTAGCTGCGGCTTTGGCGGCGGCCGGTGAAGCATCGTTGGATCTGTGCTGGCGCATGCCGCTGGACGATGAATACGAGGAAGGATTGAAAAGCAATTTTGCCGATGTGGCCAATGTGGGCTCGCGCGCCGGTGGTTCCATCACCGCCGCCAAGTTCTTGCAGCGCTTTGCCGGCAAATTCCGCTGGGGCCATTTGGACATTGCTGGTACCGCCTGGAAGAGCGGCGCAGCCAAGGGCGGCACCGGTCGTCCGGTCGGCCTGCTGACCCACTTCGTGCTGTCGCAAGTTCGCTGAGTCGCATCCGCGTGCCCACAACTCCGTCATGTCAGGTAAGTTTCTACACGGCTGTGCCGGAGCGCTTGGCCTACGTGTGCCGTTTGCTGCGCAAGGCACAGCAAACCGGGGCGCGGATCGGCGTGTGCGGTTCGGCCACCTTGCTGGAGCGCTTGGACAAGGCGCTGTGGAGTTTTGAAGCCACGGAGTTCGTGCCGCATTTGCATTTGCCGACCGGGGCTGCCGCCGATTCGCGCAGCGCCGTCACCACGATCTTGCTGGCTGAGCACTGCGAAGCACTGCCCCATCGTGAGGTCTTGCTGAATCTTGGTATGGCGATACCTGCTAATTTCGAGCAGTTTCAGCGCGTGCTGGAGGTGGTGTCCAAGGATCCTGAGCAAGTGGAAGCTGGCCGGCAACGCTTTCGACAGTACAAGCATTTGGGACATGCCGTTAGCCACCATGTGGTGCCGTCGTGACAGCTTCTTCGCAACGCATGGTGCCCACCTTGACCGAGGTGTTGGACGCTGCTGATTTGCAATTCCCTGGCAACAGCAACAGCAACGGCAACGGCAACGGCAACGGCAACGGCAACGGCACCTGGGCCAGCGACGCCGCTGCGGGTTTTGATGCCGTACCGCCCTTGTTTGGAACTGCTGCGGAGTCTGAAACGGTGGCCGGCGAGCCTGTACTGATCGATGCGGCGTTGCGCCAATCGATCGCCGCTGCGGTTGACGCTGCCGTCGCTGACTTGCGAGCGCGACTCTTGCCTCAGGTGGAAGCGCTGATTCAACAGGCTCTTGTGATGCGGTCAAAAAATACAAACGACTGAATAGCGCTGCAATCGATTGGACTGGCGTGGGGAGCGTTGTTTAGAGTCGACAACGCGGTGCCAATTTACGTCGCCAGCACATCATTTCCAGGCTTTCCCCAGTGAGTACGGTGTCGTTTTTAGGGTATCTTCACCAAGTTGTTATCTCAACAGCAAAGAGATCTCTTTCTTCCCATCCGGAGGTAATTCATGCAAGTCAAGTTGAATGTTGTTGTTGGCGCGGTAGCGATTCTGCTGAGCGGCGCGGCCATGTCGCAAGAGCTGATCGTGAAGATCGGCCACGTCGGCCCAACCAGCGGAGCCATTGCTCACCTGGGCAAGGACAACGAAATGGGCGCACGGATGGCCATCGAAGACTTGAACGCCAAGGGCGTCATGATCGGCGGCAAAAAAGCCAAATTTGAGTTGCTGGCTGAAGACGACGCAGGCGATCCGAAGCAAGGCACGGCAGCCGCTCAAAAGCTCGTCGATGCCAAGGTCAATGGCGTGGTGGGGCACCTGAATTCTGGTACCTCGATTCCGGCCTCCAAGGTTTACAGCGACGCGGGCATTCCTCAGGTCTCACCCTCGGCAACCAACCCTAAGTTCACACGCAACGGCTACAAGACGACGTTCCGCGTCGTTGCTGATGACGTGCATCTCGGCGGTACGCTGGGTCGCTACGCCGTCAAGGACGTCAAGGGCCAATCGATCGCTGTGATCGATGACCGCACAGCTTACGGTCAAGGCGTGGCCGACGAGTTCGAAAAGGGCGTGAAAGCTGCGGGCGGCAAGATCGTCGGCCGTGAATTCACGAACGACAAGGCCACCGACTTCAGCGCCATCCTGACCTCACTGAAGGCGAAGAAGCCCGACGTGGTGTTCTTCGGCGGTATGGACGCCGTCGCCGGCCCTATGCTGCGCCAGATGAAGGGCTTGGGAATCGAAGCCAAATTCATGGGCGGTGACGGCATCTGCTCCGGCGAATTGCCCAAGTTGGCCGCCGGCACCATGGGTGACGGTCAAGTGATTTGTGCTGAAGCTGGCGGTGTCGAGGGCGAGTCGAAGAAGTCGTCTGACGCGTTCAAGGCCCGGTTCAAGGAAAAGTACAAGGTCGACGTTCAAATCTACGCTCCCTACGTTTACGACGCTGTCAACGTGCTGGTGGCTGCGATGGTCAAAGCGGGTTCATCCGACCCCGCCAAGTACTTGCCCGAGTTGGCCAAGACAGAAGGCTACAAGGGCGTGACCGGAACGATTGCCTTTGACAACAAGGGCGACATCAAGAACGGTGCTTTGACCATGTACACCTACAAGGGTGGCGAAAAGTCACAACTCGCCGTAGTTCGATGAAATTCTAGGATTCATCTGACTCCATACACCCGCTTCGCGGGTGTACTACTGCCCGCATATTGCGGGCAGTTTCAATTCTGGTTAGCCTTTTCTGGTGAGCCTGTCGCAAAGGCGTCCCAACTGGCCTGTTGCCAAATGTGCTGTGCAACGCGAGTCTGGATTGATTCATACGCGGCTTGGTTGCAAATAACGTGGATAACACACGTTATCTGTCCGCTCTAACGTCCCTTTCCCATGGGTCGTGCGCTCTACTACGTCCTGTGTCGCTAACGCTTGAGTAGGGTATGCG
>CANFYD010000182.1 GCA_947450745.1 Burkholderiales bacterium | reverse complement strand
GTCTGCGTTGAAAATAGTAATTCCAGATTGCCAGTTCGTTGTACCTCCGCAGTCCGAGTAGCCTAACTTGACGATTTTTTTCCCGTCAGGCGAAGCAATCTCTTGCACTTCAGTGAACTGACATAGCCCAAAGAAATCCTTGCGGGTTTTTTGCTTCCCATCTTCCGTCGATTGATCTGACGCCAGATCTGCGATGAACGACAACGAATAGATAACAAGTGCTACATAGAAAATGAAAGCTCCAGCGTTCCAGAGCCGTGAACGAATTATTCTTAAGTCAGGCATGTAACTGAAGTCCTAGTGAGGGCTAATGTTCGAGCTGAGCCGCGAGCAACGGCTGGGAACGGAAGACCCAAAATGAAATGAGTGCCTGAAACAAGCTGCCGTCGCCAATCTGCTCAAGCGAATGGTTCGGCATCATCTACGCTCCAATCATTAGTTTCAAGACCGAGGGAAGCGTAGTATTTGCGTCCGTTGTCAGTTGCCGCAAGAAGCAACGGATCAGCCCGGATTCCAAGCATGACGACGCTTCCGTGGGGATTCTCGTGAAGTGCAACAAATCCCGCTTCAGTCAGTCTATTGACGAGACGCTCCAAGCGTAGGGGCCAGGTTTGGACATGAATCTTTTCCCCGTGAAGGCCTCGCGAGCGGGCCGCCTTTCGGCCATGAGGGAAGCCGCTGTTCAGCGAGAGTGGAGCTCCCTGCCATGCGATATTCGCGCACTCAAAGTCGCATGGCCAACACCAGCTTCTCCGTCAGGCGGATGCGGTCCGACAACGTGCGAAGCAGAAACTCGTAGAAGGCACTTGCCACGTCGGGCCGCTCGCGACGCAAACATTCAAAGCGGTCGCGCGTGAGTGTCAATACGGTCGACGACCCTTCGGCCGTGACGGTCGCCGATCGCGTAGCGTGGCTGAAGAAGCCCATCTCGCCGACGACAGTCTGCGTGGTGATGCTGCGCAGGCGCAGTGCTCGTGCGCCCTCCGCCGAGGCATCCACGCTCAGCCGTCCGGATGCCACCAAGTCGATAGCGTCGGCCGCATCTCCCTGGCGGTAGATCACTTGCCCGTCATCGAAGCTGCGATGCTCGAGGTACTGCAGAAAGTCCGCGACCCGCACTCCGGCGCCCAGTTGCTGTTGCAGCCAGGCCTCGATGCTGGCCGCACCGGCGCCGGCGTCGGCGAGGCCCGCCCGACCGCTTTGGGCGAGCAATGCATCCTCCGTCCATGCCAGTGCGGCGGTCACGTCAGGAAAGGGCGACTGCCCATCCTTGCCCTTGAAGAACCCGTCGCGCTCCAGCGCGCCATGAAGGTTGGCCTCCACGTTGGAGAAGACCAGCCTGGCACCTTGCTTATGGCAGAAATTGCGCAGTTTGGCCAGGCTGACAGTCGCCGAGGCATCCGCCGCAGGGACCATGCCGAAGTCCAGGATCACGTGACTGACACGACCTGGCGGCAGCGAACCGAAGTCGCGGCGAATGCGCTCGAACAGACCTTCCGATGAGCCGAAGAAGATGTAGCCCGACAGCCAGTAGATCTGGATGGCCTCGCCAGCTTCGCTGAGAAAGTTTGAAGTTTCAGTCGAGCGGTTGACGTTGCCTGCGAACTGGCCTCGCGACAGATGCTGTCGCACGACGCCGACACGGGCATAACTGGCCGCGAACAGCAGGCAGGCGCAGACGACGCCGCCGATGACTCCAACGACGTAACCGAAGCGCACGCAGGCGACGGCGATGACAATGGCCAGCGTCAGATTCAGCCATTCACGCTGGGCCAACGTCTTCGAGAACGCCTCGACCAGAAAGCCCCAACCGAGCTGAAAGACCAACCCGGCGGCGATCGAGAGTGGTATCAGCGAGAGCACGTCCAGGTTCAGCAGCCCGACTGCCAACAGCACCAGGGCGCTGGCGGCGCCAGCCCAGCGGCTGCCGCCCGCGTTCTCGAGCAGGCGGCTGGTGCCCAGCTGCATGCTGCCGGCAATGCCGCCGAGCGGTACCGCCAAAAGCGTAGCAAGGCCGTGCGCGCGCATTTCCACATTCAAATCTCCCGAGACCTTGCGCGCCACCTCGAGGCTCGAAGTCTTGGTAACCAGAGACACTAGCGCCACGATGGCGACCGCGAGCAGTTCGGGCACAAAGCGGAGCGCCGTCGTGAGTGAGATGGGTTCGGCATGGGCGGCCTGCAGGGGTAGCCAGGGCGCCAGAGTGCCCAGCGACGGCAGGTACCAGCCGTGGGCCTGGTCCGACAGCCCGAGCAGCCTGAGCGTCCCGGCACCGACCAATGACATGGCGATCAACGAGGCCGGCAAGGCCAGGGGCCAGCGGACCCAACGCCGCAGTGCCAGCAACACGGTGCAGACGATGATTGCGCACGACAACCGGCCCACCGCACTAGCGTCTGCCGGCAGCAAGTCGGACAGCCCGTGCCCCGTCGTCATGCGGATACCGCCGGCAATAAGCAGCCAGCCCGTTGCCCCAAGGAAGCCGGCGACTACGAAGAACGGCACAAAGCGCAAATAGGAGCCCCACCTGGCGGCACCCAGACCGAGCAGCAAGGCGCCGGACAGTGCGGACGCGACGGTGAAGAGCAGCATCGAGCCCTGGATCGCCTGCTGCGGCGTACTGCCGGACGACAGCATGGCGGGCCCGGCTGTCGCGGCGATCAGCACGAGCACCGCGCCGGTCGGCGAGTCCATGCCGGTGGCCAAGGGCGGCAGGCTGGTCTTCCACGCGACCCACAGGCCCACGATCCCGCTGCCGATCAGCATCGCCCAGATCGCGGTAGAAGCCCCGGACGCCAGTGCGCCGGGAAACATCAATGCCGAAAAGGAAACGATGTTCGTGATCAGGACTATCGACCCGACCAAGCCTGCCAGACCTTCTCTGGCCGCCATTCGAATACTGTGATGAGACTTCATCGAAGTCGAGACACCCAGCTGAACCATATGCTCTCCTTGTGTTTATTGGTTGTGTAAGACATCAAGGGTTGTGCAGCCCACACCTTTCAAAAAAACGAGGGCAGTCAAAATACGGGGTCAGGTCTTAATTTTTAATGGCTTAATATTTGAGACCTGACTCCCTTGTCTCGAGCGGCTGCGCTGGAAACAATCGGAACCCGCGCGTTGCTGAACATGGCTTTATTTCCTCCCTGCTGCGTCGCCCATTACAAGACGACGGTTTGAAATATGGCCTTTGTGCGGTCTGCGCCGCTCAGATCAAGCGCGTGTACTTGGCCAAATTTTTTATTTGAGCGGAGTGTAGCGACAACAATGCTGTGGGCGAATGGAGTTATTTACCACTTGCATTGAGGCTAAAACTGCGGCAGCGAGAGGATCGTCAGCTGCGCAGAGACACAGTTTTCAACCCAGCTTGGCGGCCGAGCTACGGGATCGTGGCGTCGTTCGAAAGAGGCAGTGACCTGCGCTAGGCCGGGTCCCGCTTGAGCGGGGCATATGCATGTACCGCGACACTTTTGCCCCTGATCAACCAAAGTTCGCACGGGTCAATGACCTGCCCTGCTTGGCATCGTTCAAAGCGCAGCACCGACCGGCTCCCGCAGATGTGACTTCAGTGACCGAAGTGACGGCTCCAGGGCCCGTAGGGCGGGTCGAGACCCGCGAGCGATTTCGGCACGGTCAGCGAAGTGCAGACATGGGCTGGCCGGACGCAACACGGGTGGCACAGTCGGCGGGACGCGGGTCCCGACCCGCCCTACGAATGCCGGATCAACGGGCGCAGCGCCGGCAAAGCCGCCGTTTCTCCGCGAACGCTGGGCACCGCCAGGGCGCCTGGGATGCTCTCAGCTTGATTGCAGTGCTTCTTGAGCCAGTATCTGTGATGTGGGTCACGCGCACAGCGACCGGGGAGCGCGCTTGAACGGGCCGCTCAGCAATTCCAGCTCACCCCTTGCCCGTCGACCCAAACCCGCCTACGCCGCGCTGCGAAGCTTCGGGCGAGGTGTCGAAGTCGTCGACGACGCGGAAGGCGGCTTGCACCACGGGCACCAGCACCAGTTGCGCGATGCGCTCCAGCGGCTCGATCACGAACGGGGTTTGGCTGCGGTTCCAGCAGCTGACCATCAATTGGCCTTGGTAGTCGCTGTCGATCAGGCCGACCAGATTGCCCAGCACGATGCCGTGTTTGTGGCCCAGGCCGGAGCGCGGCAGGATCAGGGCGGCCAAGCCGGGGTCCTGGATGTGGATGGCCAGGCCGGTCGGGATCAGCGTGGTCTGGCCGGGCGCCAGGGTGATGGCGGCGTCCAGGCAGGCGCGCAGGTCGAGGCCGGCACTGCCGGGCGTGGCGTAGCTGGGCAGTTGGGCGGCAACGCGGGCGTCCAGGATCTTGATGTCTACAGTGGTCATGGTGGGTTCGGGCGGTGTTCGGGCCGTCGTCAGACGGTATTCATTAAAGGCGACTGGCGATCTCGCGAATCAGCTCGCGGGCCAGGCTCAGTTTGTCGTTGGTAGGCAGTTCGCGTTCGCTGTGGGCATCGACCAGCAGCAGGGTGTTGTCGTCGCGGCCGAAGGTGGCCGGCCCTAAGTTGGCGGCGATCAAGGGGATCTTCTTGCGCAAGAGTTTTTCACGCGCGTGTTTGAGCAGGTCCCGGCTTTCGGCGGCAAAGCCGACGCAGTAGGGCCCCGGCGACAGGGCTGCCACGGCGGCCAGGATGTCGGGGTTCTCGGTCATCGAGATCATCGGTGGCGCAGTGCTGGCGCCGGGCTTGTGATCCTTCTTGATCTTGTGCTCCAGCACCTGCGCCGGCCGCCAGTCGGCCACCGCTGCGGTCGCCACGAACACCGCGTGCGCGGGGGCCAGCGGCAGCACCGCGTCGAACATCTGCTGCGCGGTCTGCACGTCGATGCGGCGCACGCCGCGCGGCGTGGTCAGATGCACCGGCCCGGCCACCAGCGTCACCTCGGCGCCGGCTTCACGGGCGGCGCGGGCGATGGCAAAACCCATCTTGCCGCTGGAATGGTTGGTGATGCCGCGCACCGGGTCGATGGGCTCGAAGGTCGGCCCGGCCGTCACCAACACCTTGTGGCCGGCCAGCCATTTGGGCTGGAAGAAAGCGATCAACTCCTCCAACAGCTCGGACGCTTCCAGCATGCGGCCGTCGCCCGTTTCACCGCAGGCCTGCGAGCCGTTGCCGGGGCCCAGCAAATGGGCACCGTCGGCCAGCAACTGCGCCACATTGCGCTGCGTGGCCGGGTGGGCCCACATCTCGCGGTTCATGGCCGGAGCGACCAGCAAGGGGCAAGTCTGGGTCGGCCGGGCCAGCGCGGTCAGGCTGAGCAAGTCGTCGGCCCTGCCCTGCACCAGCTTGGCGATGAAGTCCGCGCTGGCCGGGGCCACCAGCATCACGTCGGCAGCGCGGCTCAGGTTGATGTGGGCCATGTTGTTGGGTTCGCGGGCGTCCCACTGGCTGGTGACGACCGGGCGGCTCGATAAGGCCTGCATCGTCACGGCGGTGATGAACTGCTCGGCCGCAGCGGTCATCACCACCTGAACGGTGGCACCGGCCTTGACCAGCAAGCGCGTCAGCTCGGCCGTTTTGTAGCAGGCAATGCCGCCGGACAAACCCAGCAACACATGTTTGCCGGCCAGGGTCGGCGCATCAAGGGTGGGAGCATCAAGGGTGGGTTGAATCATGGCGCGGACTCTAGCAGGCCCAAGCTACCGCATCTGCGAGGGAGAAGCGGCAGGCATTATGCTCGGCGCTATGCCTGTGAACTATCTTGCCGAACTGATCCACCCGGTGCGCAGTGCGCGCGCCAACCTGCATCTCGGCGCGGGGCTGGCTTTTGTAGCCGGGGCACTGAACGCCGGGGGGTTTTTGGCGGTGGGGCAATACACCTCCCACATGACCGGCATGGTATCGAGTGCGGCGGACTTCATCGCCATGGGCGAAATCTGGCTGGCCTTGAGCGCGCTGGTCGCCGTCATGGCCTTTTTGCTCGGCGCCGGCAGCACCGCCCTGCTGGTCAACTACGGCCGCCGCCATCAGCCGGCCTGGGCTTATGTGCCGACGCTGTTGCTGGAAGCGCTGTTGCTGCTGGTCTTCGGCCTGATCGGCAGCCAATTGCTGCCGCATCAGTTCCTGCGGATTTCCTTCACCGCGCTGCTGCTGTCCTATGTGATGGGCTTGCAGAACGCCCTGATCACGAAGATTTCCAGCGCCGAGATCCGCACCACCCATGTGACCGGTCTGCTGACCGACCTGGGGCTGGAGCTGGGCCGCATGCTGTACTGGAACCGGCAGGCGATTGGCGGCCCGGTGATGTCGAACCGCCGGCGGCTGAAGATTCACATCACCTTGGTGCTGGCGTTTTTTCTGGGTGGCTTCACCGGTGCGATGGGCTTCAAGCACGCCGGTTTTATTGCCACCGTGCCGCTGTCGATAGCGCTGGTGATTCTGGCCGGAGCCAGCTTGCTCAGGCGTCAGACAGACGACGTTTGAAGACCAGGTCCCAGACGCCGTGGCCCAGCTTGATGCCGCGGTTCTCGAACTTGGTCAGCGGCCGATAAGCCGGCGTTTCGGCATAGCCCGCAGCGGTGTTTTCCAGCAGCGGCTCGGCTGTCAAGACGCTCAGCATCTGCTGGGCATAGGGCTCCCAGTCGGTGGCGCAGTGCAAGTAACCGCCGGGCCGGATGAAGCGCAACAGCTCGGCCACAAAAGCCGGCTGAATCAAGCGGCGCTTGTTGTGGCGCAGCTTGTGCCACGGGTCGGGGAAGAACACATGCACACCGGCCAGCGATGCAGGCGCAATCATCTGCTCCAGCACCTCGACGGCGTCGTGCTGCAGGATGCGGATGTTGGAGATCTGCCGGGCCTCGATCAGTTGCAGCAGCGCACCGACGCCGGGCTCGTGCACCTCGCAGCCGATGAAGTCGTGGTCGGCCAGCGTCTGGGCAATTTGCGCGGTGGCGTCGCCCATGCCGAAGCCGATTTCCAGCACCAGCGGTGCGCTGCGGCCAAACACCGCCGCAGGGTCCAAGCGCTCGGCCCGGAACGGCAGCACATACAGCGGTGCCAGCTCGACCATCGCGCGCTGCTGGCCCGAGCCCATGCGGCCGGCACGCACGACAAAGCTCTTGATCGGACGGCGCGGCCGGTCTTGCGGCGGCAGTTTGGCGGCCGGGCCGGACCTGGTGGGTTCAGCGGCATCGGCAGTTGCAGCGGAAGCATCAGCATCAGCGATCAAGCTTGACTCGGCCGCTGCGGGCTCTGCAGCTTCTGCAGCTTCTGCGGGTGCTGCGGGTGCTGCGGGTTCGCTAGCGGCGGATGGGAGGATGGCGGGCATGGCGGG
>CANFYD010000181.1 GCA_947450745.1 Burkholderiales bacterium | reverse complement strand
AGCGAAGTGGATAACGCCGCCGAGCAGACCATCATCGAAACCTTGCTGGATGCCTATCCGGACCATGCGATTCTAGCAGAAGAGAGCGGCTCTCAAGGCGAGTCGGAGTTCCTCTGGATCATCGATCCGCTGGACGGCACGACCAACTTCATCCACGGCCTGCCGATGTATTGCGTCTCCATCGCGCTGACCCACCGCGGCGTGGTGCAGCAAGCCGTCGTGTACGACCCCACCCGCAACGACCTGTTCTACGCCACCAAAGGCCGCGGTGCCTTCATGAACGACCGCCGCCTGCGGGTCTCCAAGCGCACGCGGATGAGCGACGCCTTGATCGGCACCGGCTTCCCGTTCCGCCGTGGCGACAACTTCAAGCGCTACTTAAAAATGTTCGAAGCGGTGATGGTGGAATGCGCCGGCCTGCGCCGCCCCGGTGCCGCCGCTCTTGACCTGTGCTATGTGGCCGCCGGTTATTACGACGCGTTTTTCGAAACCGGCCTGCAGCCCTGGGACTTGGCAGCTGGCTCGCTGATCGTCACCGAGGCTGGTGGCTTGATCGGCAACTTCACCGGCGAGTCTGATTTCATGCATCAGCGTGAAGTGGTCGCCGGCAACCCACGCATCTACGGCCAATTGGTCACCATCCTGGCGCCGTTCACCCGCGTGATCAAGGACGAAGATGCTTCTGCGTCAGCGGCAGCAAGCACCTCGGCTGCTGGCGACGCCACGACGCCGTTATCTGCCCTGGCCGCCGCCCCAGCCGAGCCCAAGAAACGCACCGCAGTGCGCTTGCGCAAGTCCGACGAAGGCAGCCCGGTCTGAGCTGTTTAAGCCTTCAGATCGCCCATCGCAAAGCCCTCGACCGAGGGCTTTGCGCGTTTTGAAATACCCTGATTGTTTTAAAGTGCTTCACAAGTGACGCGGCAAGCCCTGGACTCCGGGGGCGCCCTGCAACAGACGATCAACCCTGAGAGGGTGAGAACTTTTGTAGCGAGCGGTCGTCAGGCTAGGCGGACGGGGCGCAGGAACCGGAACGTACTTCAGGTACGTGAGGATTCCGAGCACCCGGCCAACGACGCATGGCGGCCGCGCAGTAAAAAGTTCTCACCCTCTGAGCCAGCGCCAACAGCCATGCACCCTACCCTCCATTTACTCGCCAAGACCGATTTCCCGCCGCTGGCAAGGGCCAGCCTCGACACCCTGCAAGTGAACCTGGGCTACAAGTGCAACCAGAGCTGCTTGCACTGCCACGTCAACGCCGGCCCGAACCGGACCGAAATGATGGACGGTGCGACGATCGATCTGGTCATCCAGGTGCTGCGCGCCCGCCGCATCCAGACGCTCGACCTGACCGGCGGCGCGCCCGAGCTGAACGAGAACTTCCGGCGCTTGGTCAGCGCGGCCCGCGCGCTTGGCGTCAAGGTGATCGACCGCTGCAACCTGACGATTCTGGCCGAGCCGGGTCAACAAGGCTTGGCCGAATTCCTGGCCGCCGAGGGCGTGGAAGTGGTGGCATCGATGCCCTGTTATTCGCTCGAACGGGTCGATCGTCAGCGCGGCGAGGGCGTGTTCGACCTCAGCATCAGCGGGCTGCAAGCCCTCAACCGCTTGGGCTATGGCCAGCCGGGTTCTGGCCTGGTGCTGAATTTGGTCTACAACCCGCAGGGCGCTGCGCTGCCGCCGCCCCAACAAGCGCTGGAAGCCGACTACAAACATGAGCTGGGCCATCACTTCGGCATCCAGTTCAACCAGTTGTTTGCCCTGACGAATATGCCGATCCAGCGCTTCGGCAGCACGCTGGTGTCCAAAGGCGAGTTCCAAAGCTATATGCAGTTGCTGCGTTCGGCCTACCGGGCGGAAAACCTCGGCACCGTGATGTGCATGTCCCTGCTCAGCGTCGATTGGCAGGGCTATTTGTACGACTGCGACTTCAACCAGATGCTGGGCCTGCGGGCACAGGTCGGCAGCCAAGCGCTGCCTCATTTGAGTGACTTGCTGGCCCACAGTGCGGTCGGCGCTGCCATTCGTGTGGCCGACCATTGCTACGGCTGCACCGCCGGCCAGGGCAGCAGTTGCGGCGGGGCGCTGGAGTCGCCAGCCGCAGCGCCCAAGCACGAGCCCATGCTCAGCCGCGCCGCCTGATGGCTGCCGGCTCCAAACGAACGGTCGGGCTGGCCGTCATCGTCGTGGCCCTGGCGGTCGTGGCGCTGTACCAATACTTTGGTCTCGGCCAACTGCTGACGCTGGACTATCTGAAAGCCAGCCGCGACGGCTTGGCGGCGCTCTACCAAACCCGCCCGCTCGCCACCGCAGCCGCCTTCTTCGCCGTCTACGTCACCGCCACAGCGCTGTCCCTGCCCGGTGCCACGCTGCTGACCTTGGCCGCCGGAGCCATGTTCGGCTTGGGTCTGGGCACGCTGCTGGTCTCGTTTGCCTCCAGTCTGGGCGCCTTGCTGGCATTCTTGGTCGCCCGCTATTTGCTGCGCGACCTGGTGCAAGCCCGCTTCGGCAAGCGCCTGGCACCGATCAACGAGGGCATCCAGCGGGACGGCGTGTTCTACCTGCTGACGCTGCGGCTGGTGCCGATCTTTCCGTTCTTCCTCGTCAACCTGTTGGTCGGGCTGACGAGCATCAAAGCCGCCCGTTTTTATTGGGTCAGCCAAGTCGGCATGCTGGCGGCCACCGTGGTGTACGTGAACGCCGGCACGCAAATAGCCGCCATCCAGCGCCCATCCGACGTGGTGTCGCCGATGCTGCTACTCAGCTTCGTGCTGCTGGGCTTGCTGCCGCTGCTGGGCAAGGCCATCGTGGCCACACTGCAAAAGCGCAAGGTCTACGCCGGCTGGGTCAAACCGGCCTCGTTTGACCGCAATCTGCTCGTCATCGGGGCCGGTGCCGGCGGTCTGGTGACGGCCTATATCGCGGCGGTCACGCGCGCCAAAGTGACCCTGGTCGAAGCGCACAAAATGGGCGGCGATTGCCTGAACTACGGCTGCGTCCCAAGCAAGACCTTGATCCATGCGGCCAAGCTTGCCCGTCAGTTGCGGCAAGCCCAAGCTCAAACCCAGATGGAGCCGAACGGCGCTGCGGCCCCCAGCCCAGTAGATTTCGCCGCCGTGATGGCCCGCATCCAGCGCGTGATTGCCGACATCGCCCCGCACGACTCGGTCGAGCGTTACACCGAGATGGGTGTCGACGTGGTGCAAGGTACAGCCCGCATCACCTCGCCCTGGACGGTGGAGATCACCACGCCGGCCGGAGTGCAATGCCTGAGCAGCCGCCACCTCGTCGTCGCCACCGGTGCCCGCCCTTTCGTGCCGGACATCCCGGGTCTGGCCGAGGTGGGCTACCTGACCTCCGACACCTTGTGGGGCCTGACCACCTTGCCCAAGCGGCTGCTGGTGCTGGGCGGCGGGCCGGTCGGGTGTGAACTGGCCCAAAGCTTTGCCCGGCTCGGCTCGGCCGTCACCCAGGTCGAGATGGCCCCGCGCTTGCTGAGCCGAGAAGATGACGAAGTCGCCGCGCTGGTGACAGCCGCCATGCAGGCGGACGGTGTGCGGGTGTTGACCGGCCACGAAGCGCTGCGCTGCGAGCGGGACGGCGACACCAAACGTCTGATCGTGCGTCAACACGGCAGCCCACAAGCGGAATCGGCGCTGGAGTTCGACGTCCTGCTGTGCGCCGTCGGCCGCAGTCCGAGGGTGGAGGGCTTCGGGCTGGAAACGCTGGGCGCAGCACTCACAGAGCGCAAAACCATCGCCACCAACGCCTATCTGCAAACGAACTACCCCAACATCTACGCCGTCGGCGACGTGGCCGGGCCCTACCAGTTCACCCACACTGCCGCTCATCAGGCTTGGTACGCCGCAGTCAACGCCTTGTTCGGCCGTTTCAAGCGCTTCAAGGTCGACTACTCGGTGATTCCGCGCGCCACTTTCACCGCGCCCGAGGTGGCTCGCGTGGGGCTGTCGGAAGACGAAGCGCGGGAACAAGGCGTGGCTTACGAGCTGTCGCGCTTCGAGTTTGCCGAACTTGACCGAGCCATCGCCGATGACGCCACTCAGGGCTTCATCAAGGTGCTGACGGTGCCGGGCAAGGACAAAATCCTGGGCGTCACCATCGTGGCCGAGCATGCCGCCGAGTTGCTGGCCGAATATGTGCTGGCGATGAAGCACGGCCTGGGGCTGAACAAGGTGCTGGGAACCATCCACACCTACCCCACGATGGGCGAAGCGAACAAATACGTGGCCGGAAACTGGAAGCGCGCCCACGCGCCGAAGAAATTGCTCAACTGGGTGGAGCGCCTGCATGCTTGGGAGCGCAAGTAGCGCGGTGGCGGGTTGATTCAGTCACTGGACGCTTCAATCCGTCGTTTCAGGGAACTCAAGCCGGCAAACCAAACGACGGCCGGTGCCGCTGGCTTAAGCTCCTTCGCCATGCATGCACTCCGACTTCACCCGATTTTCACCGCAGTGCTCGCGCTGCTACTCGCCCCTGTGGCCTGGTCCGACGCCACGGCGCAAGCAGTGCCCGACCCCGACCCAGCTTCAGCGGCAGCGTCTGCCCCAGCCGTCAAACCCTGGGACGTCAACAAGCCACCGGGCGTGGCCAAGACGGTCAATATCGACACCCGCACCGGCACCTGGCTCAGCGTGGACGTCAGCCCGGACGGGCGCAGCCTGGTGTTCGATCTGCTCGGCGACCTTTACTGGCTGCCGATTGCGGGCGGAGAGGCCCGGGCCCTGACCCATTCGATCGCCTGGGAGATGCAAGCGCGCTTCTCACCCGACGGCAAACAACTGGCCTACGTCAGCGACGCAGGCGGCGGCGACAACATCTGGGTGATGGACCTCGACGCCAACGGCGGCAGCTCGGGCGCGCATGCGGTCACGCAGGAGGACTACCGGCTGCTCAACAACCCGGTCTGGCACCCGAACGGCAAATACATCGCCGCCCGCAAGCATTACACCGGCACCCGCTCGGCCGGTTCGGGTGAGATTTGGCTTTATCACGCGGACGCCAAGATCGAGGTCAAGGCGGCCGTCAACAAGGGCGTGCAGCTGAACGAGAAGCCGAACTGGCAAAAAGACCTGGGCGAGCCCGCCTTGTCGCCGGACGGCAAGTTTTTGTACTACTCGCAGGACAGCACGCCCGGCCGCTCGTTCGAGTACAACAAGGACTCCAACAAGGAGATCTTCAAGATCTACCGGCAAGACCTGAGCGACGGCACGGTCGAGGCCTTTGTGCAGGGGCCGGGCGGCGCGATCCGCCCGACGCCCTCGCCGGACGGCAAGCAATTGGCCTTTGTGCGCCGCGTGCGCAACCAAAGCACGCTGTTCCTGAAGGATTTGCAGACCGGACGGGAAACCGCCGTCTGGCCCGAATTGGAGCGCGACCTGCAAGAGTCCTGGTCGGTCTACGGCGTCTATCCGGCTTTCTCTTGGACGCCGGACGCCAAGAACATCGTCGTCTGGGCCAAGGGCAAGCTCTGGCGGGTCGACCCGTTCAAAAGCACGGCGGCTGAGATTCCCTTTCATGTGAAGGACACGCGCGAAGTGCGCGAGGCACTGCGCCAGCCGCAGGTGGTGGCACCGGACGAGTTCGCCGTCAAGCAGTTGCGCTGGGCCAATGTGGCACCGGACGGCAGCGCGGTGGTGTACTCAGCGCTGGGTCAGTTGTATTTGCGCGCCTTGCCGGACGGCAAGCCGCGCCGCTTGACCCGCCAAAATCCACAAGATGCACATTTCGAGCTTTTCCCGAGCTTTTCGCGCGACAGCAAAGAGGTCGTCTTCGCCACCTGGAGCGACGACAAACTGGGCAGCGTGCGCAAGCTGAACCTGGCCAGCGGCCGCGAGACCGTGCTCAGCAAGGCCAGCGGCAAATATCTGGCACCGAAGTTCTCGCCCGACGGTAAATCTGTCGTCTACAGCAAGGTGCGCGGCGGCTACCTGACCACGCCCTGGTTCGGGCTGGACGCAGGCGTCTACACGGCAGCGGCCGACGGCAGCGGCACGCCCAAGCGCATCAGCAAGGACGGTGACTCACCGCAGTTCGGTGCCGGCAATGACGCCGTCTACCTGACCCGGTCGAGCCGGCCCAGCGAGGTCGAAGCGCTGCAAAAGCTGGTCCGTATCGACCTGCTCACCGCGCAAGAAGTGGACGTGGCGCGCAGCGAGTTCGCGACCGAATACGCCGTTTCGCCGGACGGCCAATGGCTGGGCTTCGTCGAGCGCCAGCATGCCTATGTGACGCCGCTGCCTTTGACCGGCAAGCCGCTCACCGTCGGCCCGAAGATGGACGCCCTGCCGGTGCGCCAACTCGACATCAACGCGGGCAGCGAGATGCATTGGTCCGGCGACAGCCAGAGCCTGCATTTCAGCGCCGGCGATGAATTGTTCAGCGTGCCGCTGGCCAGCGCCTACGCGCCGGGCGTGGGCAAGTTGCCGGGCTTCAAGCCTGCCGAGGCTGGCCAGAAGATCGGCTTCATGCAGGTATCCGACAAACCGGCCGGCAAGATCGCCATCGTCGGTGCCCGCATCGCCACGATGAGGGGCGATGAGGTCATCAGCGAAGGCGTGATCGTCGTGGACGGCAACCGCATCGCCGCCATCGGCAAACTGGGCGAGGTGGCGATTCCGGCCGACGCCAAGCAGATGGATGGGCGCGGCAAGACGGTCATCCCCGGCCTGATCGACGCGCATTGGCATGGCGGCATGGCCGAGAGCGAGATCATTCCGCAGCAAAGCTGGATCAACTACGCTTCGCTGGCCTTTGGCCTGACAACGATTCATGACCCGTCCAACCGTAACGGGGACATCTTTACGCAAGCCGAATTGCAGCGCGCCGGCGGCGTGGTCGGCCCGCGCATCTATTCTACCGGCTCGATTCTTTACGGTGCCAAGGCCAACGTCACCGCCACGGTGAACAGCCTGGACGACGCGCTGACCCATCTGAAACGGCAAAAGGCGGCCGGCGCGATCAGCGTCAAAAGCTACCAGCAGCCACGCCGCGAGCAGCGCCAGCAGGTGCTGGAGGCAGCGCGCCAGACCGGCATGATGGTGGTGCCCGAGGGCGGCTCGATGTTCCAGCTGAACATGAGCATGATCGTGGACGGCCATACCGGCATCGAACATGCGCTGCCCGTGGCCGAGGTCTATGACGATGTGCGGCAGTTGTGGTCGCAAACCCAGGTGGGCTACACGCCAACCTTGAACGTAGCCTACGGCGGCCTGGACGGTGAGCATTACTGGTACGCCCGCACGGAGGTCTGGAAGCATCCGCTGCTGAGCAAGTTCGTGCCGCGCACCTTGCT
>CANFYD010000180.1 GCA_947450745.1 Burkholderiales bacterium | reverse complement strand
TGCCTCTTCTTCGGCCGCAGTCCAGGCACCGCCCTTGCCTTCGATGCCGTCGCGCTTGACCGTGGCCAGGACGCTGGCCGCTTGGTCGCCGCCCATCACCGAGATGCGGGCGTTGGGCCACATCCACAGGAAGCGCGGCGAGAACGCGCGGCCGCACATGCCGTAATTGCCGGCCCCGAACGAGCCGCCGATGATGATCGTGAACTTCGGCACCGCCGCACAGGCCACGGCCGTCACCATCTTGGCGCCGGCGCGGGCAATGCCTTCGTTCTCGTATTTGCGGCCGACCATGAAGCCGGTGATGTTCTGCAGGAACACCAGCGGGATCTTGCGCTGGCAGCACAGCTCGATGAAATGCGCGCCCTTGTTGGCGCTTTCGGTGAACAGAATGCCGTTGTTGGCCACAATGCCCACCGGCATGCCTTCGATATGCGCAAAGCCGCAAACCAGGGTGGCACCGTAGCGAGCCTTGAATTCGTCGAAATCGGAGCCGTCGACGATGCGCGCAATCACCTCGCGCACATCGAACGGTTTGCGCGTGTCGGTCGGGATCACCCCGTGCAGCTCGGCCGCATCGAGCAGCGGCGCGCGCGGCGCTTGCGTCAGCCCTTGCGGGTCTTTGCGCCAATTCAGGCCGGCCACCGCTTGCCGGGCAATCGCCAGCGCATGGGTGTCGTTGTTGGCCAAGTGGTCGGCCACGCCGGACAAGCGCGTGTGCACATCGCCGCCGCCGAGGTCTTCAGCCGTCACCACCTCGCCGGTCGCGGCCTTCACCAGCGGCGGGCCGCCCAAAAAGATCGTGCCTTGGTTCTTGACGATGATGGTTTCGTCGCTCATCGCCGGCACGTAAGCGCCACCGGCCGTGCAGGAGCCCATCACCACGGCGATTTGCGGAATGCCGGCGGCGGACAAATGCGCCTGGTTGTAGAAGATGCGGCCGAAATGGTCACGGTCCGGGAACACATCATCCTGGTTGGGCAGATTGGCACCGCCGGAGTCGACCAAGTAGACGCAGGGCAGGCGGTTTTGCTGGGCGATTTCTTGCGCACGCAGATGCTTTTTGACGGTGATCGGGTAGTAAGTGCCGCCCTTCACCGTCGCGTCGTTGCAGACGATCATGCAATCGACGCCGGAGACTCGGCCGATGCCGGCGATCAGGCCGCCACCGGGCGCCGCGTTGTCATACATATTCAGGCCGGCCAACGGTGCCAGCTCCAGGAACGGCGTGCCCGGGTCCAACAGCATTTCGACCCGGTCGCGCGGCAGCAGCTTGCCGCGGCCGGTGTGCTTGGCTCTGGCCGCCGCACCGCCGCCCTGCGCGATCTGCTCCAGCCGGGCGTTCAAGTCGTCCAGCAGCAGGCGCATGGCCGTGGCGTTCGATTTGAAATCCGCTGAGCGGGCGTTCAACTTGGTGATCAGGGCAGCCATCTTGTCTCCAAAAAAGCCGCGCTCAAAAATTGATGAGTGCGGCTCAATATTCTTTATGCAAGCTCACAAAACCAGGCCTTGCCCAGCACGAGTGTGGAGAATAGGCCAGCTGAAAATATTCTGCAAGCCTCACTTGAGCTTTACTCAAAAATTACGCAAAATTGGCCCGTGAACAGCCCCTCGAAACTTCAAGCCCCAGTCCAGCCCGCCAGCCCGCCGCAGCGGCGCGCCCCGGCCAGCGCCAAAACGCTGCAACGCGTGCGGGACATCCTGCGGGCCGGCCGCGAGGTGTTTGCCGAACGCGGCTACGAGCGTGCCACCACGACCGAGATCGCCCAGCGCCTGGGCATCTCCGAGGCCACGGTGTTCACCTATTTCCACAGCAAGCGCGAGCTCTGCATGCGCGTCATTGGCGATTGGTATGACGAAATCATTGCCGCCATCGAGCAAGGCCTGCCGCGCGAGGCCTCGGTGCGCGAACAGCTGGAGTTCGTCGTCCACACCCATTTGCGCCTGTTCCTGATCCAGGGCACCGGGCTGTGCGCGCTGGTGCTGTCGGAGGGCCGCACCAAGGGGCAGGAGTTCGGCGACGCTTTTGTGGAACTGCAGCGCCGCTACACCGCCCCGCTGATGGAGTTGCTGGCGCGCGGCCAGGCCAGCGGCGAGGTACGCGCCGACATTCCGCTGCGCCTGCTGCGCTCGCTGGTGTTCGGGCCGATGGAACATATGTTGTGGGAGGTCATCATCGCCAACCGCCAGATCGACATCGACGTCAGCGCCCGCGACTTGGTCGCCCTGCTGTGGCCCGCCTTGCAAGCCCCGCAACAAGAATTGCTCGGCCTGCGGCAGTTGCGTGCTGACCTTGAGGCAGCGTTGAACAGGAGCTGAACCAGCCGCTGGACGAACGCCAGACGCCCAACCGCTTCAGAAATGCCACTGAAAAAGGGTACGCTGCCGCGATTCACCACGGCAGCAAGCTTTCTGAAGGACACCCCGATGATCAACCTCACCGTTAACGGCCGGGCGCTTGCGCTCGACGCCGACCCCGCCATGCCCCTGCTGTGGGCGCTGCGTGAAGACCTGCAACTGACCGGCACCAAGTTCGGCTGCGGCATGGCGCTGTGCGGTGCCTGCACCGTCCATCTGGACGGCCAAGCGGTGCGCTCTTGCAGCACGCCGCTGTCGGCGGCGGCGGGCAAAAAGATCACCACCATCGAAGGCATCAGCACCAGCAAAACCGGCCGCGCCGTGCAAGCCGCTTGGACCAAGATCGACGTGCCGCAATGCGGCTACTGCCAAAGCGGCCAGATCATGAGCGCCTGCGCCCTGCTGGAGAGTAAAAAGTCGCCGACCGACGCCGACATTGACGGCGCGATGAGCGGCAACATCTGCCGCTGCGGCACCTACAACCAGGTCCGCGAGGCGATTCACAGCGCCGCCGTGGCGCTGGCCCCGACCAAGAAAGGGGCTTGAGATGAGCGCCCGTTCCAACCCGACAAGCACCAACAACGGTGCCACCACCTCCCGCCGCACGTTCTTGAAGTCCAGCGCCGGCTCCGCGCTGGTGATCGGCTTTGCCCTGCCTCTGAGCACCGGTTTGCTGGCCAAGCAGGCCGTGGCCGCAGCCGCAACGGGCCAGAACAGCAACACCTTCGCGCCGAATGCCTGGCTGCGCATCACGCCGGACAACCGCATCACCATCATTTGCGGCTCGGCCGAGATGGGCCAGGGCGTGTTGACCGCCATCCCGATGCTGATGGCCGAAGAGCTGGACGCCGACTGGAAGCTGGTCAGCGTCGAGCAGGCCCCCGTCGATGCGGCCTACAACAACCCGATGTTCGGCATGCAGGCCACCGGCGGCAGCACCACCATCCGGGCGCATTGGACGCCGGTGCGCCAAGCCGGCGCAGCGGCCCGCGAAATGCTGGTGGCCGCCGCCGCCGAGCGCTGGAAGCTCGACGCCCGACAACTGCGCACCGAGCTCAGCCATGTGATCGCGCCGGGCGGCAAGAAGATCGCCTACGGCGCGCTGGTTGAAGCGGCCGCCAAACAGCCGTTGCCCGAAAAGCCGCTGCTGAAGGCATCGAAAGACTTCAAGATTCTGGGCAAGCCGACCGCCCGCCTGGACACGCCCGCCAAGGTCAACGGCACGGCCAAGTTCGGCATCGACGCGCACATCGACGGCATGCTGGTGGCCGTGATGGCCCGTGCGCCCTTCCCCGATGCGCAGGTCAAGTCGATGGACGAGTCCAAGGCCCGCGCCATCAAGGGCGTGCAGAAAATCATCGCCATCCCGCACGGCGTGGCCGTGTTGGCCGATGGCTACTGGGCCGCCAAACAAGGCCGCGATGCCTTGGCCGTGCAGTGGGAGATGGGCGCGCAAGCCGAGCTTTCCAGCGCCCGGGTGTCCGCCCTGCTGGGCGAGACCGCCAGCCGCGCCGGAGCCGTGGCGCTGGAAACCGGCAACTTGGCCGAGGCCAGCAGCGCCGCCGCCCTGAAGTTGAGCGCCAGCTACGAAGTGCCCTACTTGGCGCACGCCTGCATGGAGCCGCTGAACTGCCTGGCCTGGGTGCGCCATGACGAGGTGACGATCTGGGCCGGCACCCAGAGCCAGGGGCCGGCGCAAGGCATTCTGGCCCAGGTGTCCGGCGTCACGCAGACCCGCATCAAGATCAACACCATGCTGCTGGGCGGCGGTTTCGGGCGCCGCTTTGCGCCTGATTTCATCGTCGACGCGACGCTGCTGTCCAAGCTCAGCGGCACCCCGGTCAAGCTGATCTACACCCGCGAAGACGACATAGCGGCCGGCTATTACCGCCCCGCGTCGCTGGTGCGCTTCGAAGGTGCGCTGGACGCCAAGGGCCAAGCGAGCCTGCTGCGCGCCGACGTGGCCTCGCCGTCCATCATGGCAGCTTCTGGCTTCATGAAGCTGCCGGAATCCGGCGTCGACGCGATGGCGGTTGAAGGCTTGGCCGACCACCCCTACGACATCGCCCATCAGCGCATTGCCTACGGCCGCGCCGAGCCGGGCCCGCAGGTCTGGTTCTGGCGCTCGGTCGGACATTCGCAAAACGCGTTTTTCATCGAAAGCTTCATCGACGAAATGGCCGCTGCCGCCAAGGCCGACCCGCTGCAGTTCCGCCTGGCCCTGCTGAGCAAAAAGCCGCGCCACCGCGCCGTGCTGGAAGCCGCAGCGGCCAAGGCCGGTTGGGGCCAGCCCTTGCCAGACGGCGTCAAACGCGGCATCGCGGTGGCCGAAAGCTTTGGCAGTTATGTCGCCCAAGTGGCCGAAGTCTCGGTGAGCCCGGACGGCACGCCCAAGGTGCACCGCGTGGTGGCGGCGGTGGACTGCGGCATGACCGTCAACCCGCTGACGATTGCACGCCAGATCGAAGGTGCCATCTGCTTCGGCTTGTCCGCCGCGCTGTACGGCAAGATCACCCTGAAAGACGGCCGCGTCGAGCAAGGCAACTTCCACGACTACCCCGTCCTGCGCCTCAGCGAGATGCCCAAGGTCGAAGTCCACATCCTGCCCAGCACCGCCGCTCCCGGCGGCATCGGCGAGCCCGGCACCCCGCCGATAGCACCCGCCGTCACCAACGCCCTCTTCGCCCTGACCGGCGTCCGCCTGCGCAGCCTGCCGATTGACAGCGGCTTGTTGAAGAAGGCTTGAAGGAAGAGAAGCCGGCGCTCTTTGTGGCACCAATTTCGTGGGGCGGGTCGCGACCCGCGCTATTTGCATCTGCTGACCATTACCACTACCACGCCCATTCGGCCGCGCTTGACGAGCAACACAGCACAACGCAACACCGCAACACCGCAAAGGTCCGGCGAGGCGTTAAGTTCGGCAAGTGACGCCACCATGCTTGAACCTACTCAGCCGCGTTCAACTGCCGGATATAGGTTGAATTGAGTCTCAGCCTTGCGGTATTTCTCGGCATGGCCCGTAAAGCGGCTGCAACGGTTGCAGCGGCAGCACGCAATCCGCCGACTGTGAACTCCCGCTCAGAGGCTGAGAACTTTTGTAGCGAGCGGTCGACAGGATAGACGGACGGGGCGCCGGAACCGGAACGTACTCAAGGTGCGTGAGGATTCCGAGTACCCGGCCAACGACGCATGGCGGCCGCGCAGTAAAAAGTTCTCAGCCTCTCAGGCCATCCCCTCATCCAACATCGCTACCCATCAAGCGCCCCCACGCTTCAAAACGACCAAAAACGGTTTGCAAAGGGGTTCATCTTTAAGACTTGGCACTGCCCTCTTGCATGCAATGCGAGCTGCGGCATCACCGGCCCGTCATCTTTTTCTTGATTTCGAGGATGATGGTTTTACCAAGCTGCATGATCTCGATCGGGTCAACCGGCTTCATGGTGGCGATATCGCTTTCGACTTCTTCCCTCTTTGACCGTGTCAGGCAGGCGAGTATCTTGCTTTTCACACTTTCCTCATCGATCGTGCTGAGCAGTTTGGCAAGATCGTAGGTGTCGCAACGGGAGATCACGTCAAAAGTCGACTTCTGGTCGGCAAATTCAATGTCACTGATTTCGCTGAAGTCTTCAGGCGACTTGATCTTGCGGTCGACAAAAAACTTGCGCCCTTTATCGTTCAAGAGCCGCATGATTTCGCTTTTGCGAAACGTGAAAATATCTTCGGCAAATTCGCTGCCCGCCAGCTTTTTGAGCAGCAAAGACCGGTCCACGTCGACCAAGCTGGCAAATTCGGCGACGTTGACATATTCGTAATCGAGCTTGTCGATATCCTTGTTCGTGCTGGCGACCTTGCGGACCTGCGCGACGATGTCCTTCGGGGCGAAGATGACTCGCTTGCCATTGCCTTTTTCGTCGGCAATGCGCACCAGATGCAACATCACCAGCTTGGCGATCATGCCGCGTATGCGCACATCCGAGTGGCCCAGCAGCGTGCGAGCTGAGCTGACGATGTCACTCAACGCCGGGCTAGCCAGTGCCGCGTGCGACTGATTCCCCACCACATCGGCATTTTTCTTGCCGATATCCGCGATGCCCAGCAGATAAAGCAGCTGTGCATAGACCAGCAGATCGGGCTGATAGTTGACTCGGGTTGCAATCACCTCGCCGGCCAAGTTGGACTGTTCGGCCAGCGTGCGCAAAATGCCACGCATCAGCTTAGGTGTGGCCTTTAGGTCTGCGTCGATTTTTTCATTTTCAATCAGATACAGCTCGCAGTAAGTCCTGGCGGCTGCATTGGACGTGCGCTTGCAGTTCAGCAGCCTCGGCGTCATGCCAAAGCACTGGCCCCTGCCCAAGGACTTGACCACCACTCGCTTTTCCTCGCGGATCATGTAGATGTCGACCTCACCTTCCTTGATCACATACATGTGAGTGCTGGCCATGGCTTCGGTGTAAATCACATCACCCGCATACGCGCGTTGTTGGGTGTACCCCGAATCTTCATCGATCGGCATCGAAGCCCAAGCGAGTTGCTGTTTTGCTGTGTCGTTCATCCCTGTTGGTTCCCGGTAGAAATTTGAGGCTCAATCGACCGCACGGTCACAGCCGATGGCATGGGCAGATGAGCTCAGCGGAATCTGCCATTTAGCTGACATCCGGCTGCGACATACAAGCAACGGCCGCAGCTTTTCGTCAGCATTTTTCTGTCGGCGCATCTGAATTTATCAATTTTATGCGGATCCTGGCTGCGACCGCCGGAGTTGAGCACCCCCCGCACATCCGAGCGTGCGCAATTCACGCACTCGGCTCCCACCTTGGGTGTTTGACGGCAAATCTTGCGCTTGGCCAGGGATGAAGAATTCTTGGACATGGCAAATAAGCTAGCGGGTCAGGTCTGGCTTTCGTGCAATGGCTTGTTTGATTGCAAGACCTGACCCCGTGACTGCCCGGGGGGGGGGGGGGGGG
>CANFYD010000179.1 GCA_947450745.1 Burkholderiales bacterium | reverse complement strand
GGCCAGAAACAGCGAGCAAAGCCTGCACAATTCGGCCAGATCTTGGGGGCTGCGTCTGCTCAGAAAGGGATAGCGCAGCAGCGTCAGTTGCCACAGCGGCTCGGGAATGGCCCGCCGCTGCAGCGCGCTCGCCTCGCGCCGCTGAGCCCAAGCGCTGCGCCAGCGATCAAACATCAGGCAGGATGCAGGCGCAGCAGACCGTCGCCGGACAGGCGCAAGACATCTCCGCGCGGGCTTGATCCGTCGAAGTCCCAATCGGACAGCACGTGGCGCTGCATGCCTCGGGCTAATGTGTGAACGGCGGGGCGGTGGGTGTGGCCGTGGATCAGCGCGTTGCAGCCTGTTTGCTCAAGCAGTTGCTCGCACGCCGAGGTGTCCAAGTCGATCCAATCGCTGGACTGTGCTTGGCTGGCTTGGCTGGCCTCCCGCATCTGGCGTGCCAAGGCACGGCGAACTTCCAACGGTTGAGCCAGGAATTGATCTTGCCAAGCGGGGCTGCGCACCTGGGCGCGAAAAGCTTGATAAGGCAGGTCGGCCAAGCAGAGCGCGTCGCCATGACTGAGCAGCCAACGCTGGCCAAAAGCCATCAACACGGTGGGGTCGCTGAGCGCTTGGATGCCGCAAGCCTTCAGCATGGGTCCGCCGACGAGAAAGTCGCGGTTGCCGGCCATGAAAAACAGCTCAAGCCGCTGACTGGCAGCAGCCAGCAGAGCAGTGCATTGCGCCTCGAAGGGCTCGAATCGGGTGTCGTCACCAATCCAGACTTCGAAGATGTCGCCGAGCAGAAAAACCGCTTCAGCGGGCGTATTCAGTAGGTGGTGCTGCAACGCCGCCAAGGTGGCCGGCGTTTGCGGTGCCAGATGCAGATCGGACAAAAAGTCGATCTGCACCCAAGCGTCTGGGGCCAGCAGTTCAGCCGGCCGCAGCGGGTTTGAATCAGACGATTTCAACCGCGCGCTCGATCAGCACATCTTCCAGCGGCACATCGCCGTGACCACCGGCGTTGCCGGTCTTGACCTTCTCCATCGCGTCCACCACTTCGGTGCCGGCCACAACCTTGCCGAACACGGCGTAGCCCCAGCCCGAAGCCGTCTCGGATTTGTGGTTCAAGAAACCATTGTTCGTCGTGTTGATGAAGAACTGGCTGGAGGCCGAGTGCGGCGCGCTGGTGCGAGCCATGGCCAAGGTGTAATGCTGGTTGGTCAGGCCGTTGTTGGCCTCGTTCTTGATCTCGCCGGTGGTCGGCTTTTGCTTCATGCCGGCAGCGAAACCGCCGCCTTGAACCATGAAGCCCTTGATGACGCGGTGAAACACCGTGCCGTCGTAGTGGCCGCTGCGCACATAGGACAGGAAGTTTTCCACCGAGATGGGCGCTTTTTCGTCGTCGAGTTCGACGCGGATCAGGCCGTGATTGGTATGCAGTTCAACTGTTTTGGTCATTTCTTGGGCTCCACAATGGCTTTGATGATGAGGATGGGGGTGACGGGAACGTTTTGTTGCCCGTTCACGGTGGTGGTGGGCAGGGCGCGGATCTTGTCGATCACGTCCATGCCTTCGACGACTTGGCCGAACACGGCATAGCCATTGCCGTCGCGCGAGTTGGCCGCGTCGAGAAAAGCGTTGTCCACCGTATTGATGAAGAACTGCGAGGTGGCCGAATTGGGCTCACCGGTGCGGGCCATGGCGACGCTGCCGCGCACATTCGGCAGTCCATTGCTGGCTTCCAGCGGGATCGGCGGCTTGGTCGGGCGCTGCTCCATCTTTTCGGTGAAGCCGCCGCCCTGGACCATGAAGTTCTCGATCACGCGGTGAAAAATCAGGCCGTTGTAATGACCGGCCTTCACGTATTGCAAGAAATTGGCGACCGACTTGGGTGCCTTCTCGGCATTCAGCGCAATGCGGATATCGCCCTGGCTGGTCGTCAGCTTGACGGTTTGGGCCTGGGCGGCCCCGGCCAACAGCACGCTAGCGGCTGCCACAGCGGCTGCGGCGTTCAGCCAGCGGCTGGGGACGGAGAAATGGGTTTTGAATGACATGACTGGGTCTCGCTTCAGTTCGGAGTCGCTCGACAGCAGTCGGCGCGGTCTTGGATTGTCACTCAGCCTGCGGATATAAAGGAATCTTCAGGGTTTGGCGTTGGCGTTGGCGCTGCTCGGCATCAGCGCCTGCGTCCGGCTGATTTTTGCGGCCAAGCTTGCTGAGGGTGCAAGCTGCACCTGTTCAGCGCGCTGAAAGGCCCGCACGGCCAGTCGCAGATACAAGTCCCCCAGATTTTCTTGCGCTTGGGCATGCTCGGGTTGCAGGCGCAGCGCTTGCTCCAGCTCGCCGCGGGCGAGTTCGAGCTCACCCTGCGCGGCGTGGATGACGGCCAGATTGTTGAACGGGTCCGGCAGATCGGGAAAGTCTTGGGTCAAGCTCAAAAAGATGGCCTGCGCCGCCGCCAAGTCACCCAAATCCATGCGCATGACGCCGAGGGCGAAGCGCAGCGTCAGATCGTTGGGTGTTTGACGCAGCGCCGCTTCAAGCGTGCTGACTGCCTGCGTGCGCTGGCCGGCCGACCATTGTTGTTGCGCCCGGCTCGAGTCCGTGGCGAGCGCCCACTGAGCGCTTGACGCGAGGTAAAGTAGCAAGACGGCACGCGTCAAGCGGCGCAACAGATGAACGTGAAGTAGGCGGGAAAGACGTATTTGCATCGGCGGTAGCGGTTGATTTG
Organism: Burkholderiales bacterium; assembly: GCA_947450745.1. Lineage (GTDB taxonomy): Bacteria > Pseudomonadota > Gammaproteobacteria > Burkholderiales > Burkholderiaceae_C > Paucibacter_A. The sequence goes on along the minus strand of CANFYD010000179.1, from coordinate 4,608 downwards.
CGCGCCTGCCGCCGCTTGGGGCAGGGTCGGTGCGGTCCTTGCTTGGCAGGCCCTGCCGGTATACTGGGTTTCATTCTACGGTGCGACTTTCGATGCCAGATGCCTTGCTCAAGGGCACGGCAGGCGAGCTACGCCGCAGCCGTGCCGTTCAACGCACGCCGCATTCCCAGCGGCGCGGGCCCCAAGAGATTCATGACCCTTCGCATTCACAACACGCTGACCCGCGCGGTTCAGCCCCTTGCTCCTATCGAACCCGGCCACGTGCGCATGTACGTGTGCGGAATCACCATTTACGACCTGTGCCACGTTGGCCATGCTCGCATGATGATCGCGTTCGACCTGATCTATCGCTGGCTGCTGGCGTCGGGTTACCGGGTGACCTATGTGCGCAATGTCACCGACATCGACGACAAAATCATCCGCCGTGCCTTGGAGCGCAACATCCCGATTCGGCAATTGACCGACGAGATGATTCAGGCCATGCATGCCGATCTCGATGCGTTGAGCGTGTTGCGCCCCACGCATGAGCCGCGCGCGACCGAATACGTGCCGAATATGGTGGCGATGATCAGCAGCCTGGAAGAAAAGGGCCTGGCCTACCGCTCGGCCAATGGCGATGTGAACTACGCCGTGCGGGCATTTCCTGGCTACGGCCGTTTGTCCGGCAAGTCGCTCGACGATCTGCGCGCCGGCGAGCGGGTGGCGGTGGCGGACGGCAAGCTGGACCCGCTGGACTTCGTGCTCTGGAAGGCCGCCAAGCCGGAGGAGCCTGCCGATGCCAAATTTGCGTCGAGCTACGGCCCGGGCCGGCCCGGCTGGCATATCGAATGCTCGGCCATGGCCTGCGCCTTGCTGGGCGAGCAGTTCGACCTGCACGGCGGCGGCGCCGATTTGCAGTTCCCGCATCACGAAAACGAGATTGCCCAAAGCGAAGGGGCGACCGGCCTACCGCCCGCGACGATCTGGGCTCACAACGGCTTGCTCAATGTCGATCAAGTGAAGATGTCCAAATCGCTGGGCAATTTCTTCACGATTCAAGACGTGCTCAAGCGCTACGACGCCGAAACGCTGCGCTACTTCATGCTGCGCACCCATTACCGCAGTCCGTTCAACTTCAGCGACGTCAATCTGGACGACGCTCGCAACGCACTGCGGCGGCTTTACACGGCGCTGGACGGCGTGGCGCTGCTTGATAGCGGCGCTGCGGTCGAACCCGACTCAGTGCTGGACTGGAGCTTGCCGTATGCGGCCGAGTTCCGTGCGGCGATGGACGACGACTTCAACACGCCGGGAGCGGTGGCGGTGCTGTTCGAGCTGGCCACCCAAGTCAACCGCAGCCACTCGGCTGCGGACGCTGCGCTGCTGAAGCGGCTGGGCGCTGTGCTGGGCGTGTTGCAGCAAGTGCCGCGTCAATATCTGCAAGCGGGTGCGGCCGCCGCGCCGGGCCTCGGCGACGCACAAATTGCCGCGCAGATCGAAGCGCGTGCTGCGGCCAAAGCGGCGCGTGACTTTGCCGGTGCCGACCGCATCCGGGCCGAGTTGCTGGCGGGCGGTATTGTTTTGCAGGATGGGCCCAACGGCACGACCTGGATGAGGGCCTGAAGTGGCTCGCTCAAGCATTGCCGGCATCACGCCGGAGTACTGGGACGAGGCTTGCCGACATTTGGCCAAGCGCGACCGGGTGATGAAAAAACTGATCCCTCAATTTGGTGAGGCCAGGCTGGAAAGCCAGGGCGATGCGTTCACGACGCTGGCCCGTTCTGTCATCGGTCAGCAGATTTCGGTGAAGTCGGCGCAAGCGGTGTGGGACAAGTTCACCGCGCTGATGAGCTCCCCCGCGATCAAGGTGCCGCCTGCTGCGGTGCTGGCTTTGCCGGCGGAGGTCTTGCGTGGTGCCGGGCTCTCGGCCCGCAAGGTCGAATACCTGCGCGATTTGTCGCTCCACTTCGAAGCCGGCAGCGTTCACGTCGGGCAGTGGACGCAAATGGACGATGAAGCCATCGTCGATGAGCTGGTGGCCATTCGCGGCATTGGGCGCTGGACGGCCGAGATGTTCCTGATTTTCTATCTGATGCGGCCCAATGTGATGCCGCTCGATGACCCCGGGTTGCTCAAGGGCATCAGCCAAAATTACTTCTCCGGCGAGCCGGTTTCCAGGGCTGAAGCGCGTGAGGTTGGCGACGCTTGGGCCCCTTTTCGCTCGGTAGCCACATGGTACATTTGGCGCAGTCTCGATCCGCTCCCGGTGGAGTCATGAGCCCCGCTGGCGGTCTTTTGCACGGGTTGGCACACTGTTTTGAAGTGGCCGGCGCAAGACCCTCTCACTGAACAGAGTCACAGGATGAGCAAAAAACATTTCCTTGAATTCGAACAGCCGATTGCTGATCTCGAAACCAAAATCGAAGAGCTGCGCTACGTGCAGAGCGAGTCGGCGGTCGATATCTCCGAAGAGATCGACCGGTTGTCCAAGAAAAGCCTGCAGCTGACCAAGGACGTTTACGCCAGCGTCGCACCGTGGCAGGTCTATCAAATCGCCCGTCATCCGCAACGTCCGCAAACGCTGGACTATTGCGCCGATGTATTCACCGAATTCCAGGAGCTGCACGGCGACCGGCATTACGCCGACGACGCGGCCATCGTTGGCGGCTTGGCTCGCTTCAACGGCCAAGCCTGCATGGTGGTCGGACATGAGCGCGGCTCGGATTCGAAAGAGCGCGCCAAGCGCAACTTCGGTATGCCCCGGCCCGAGGGTTATCGCAAGGCCTTGCGTTTGATGAAACTGGCCGAGAAGTTCGGCCTGCCCGTGTTCACGCTGATCGACACGATGGGTGCCTATCCGGGCATCGGTGCCGAGGAGCGTGGTCAATCGGAAGCGATCGGCCGCAACATCTTCGAAATGGCGCAGCTGGAAGTGCCGATCATCGCCACCATCATTGGCGAAGGCGGCTCAGGTGGTGCCTTGGCCATCGGGGTGGCCGACCAAGTGCTGATGTTGCAGTTCTCTGCCTATTCGGTGATTTCGCCTGAAGGTTGCGCATCCATTTTGTGGAAGTCGTCGGAGCGCGCCCCCGAAGCCGCCAGCGCGCTGGGCATCACCGCGCATCGCTTGAAGGCGATGGGCTTGATTGACAAAATCGTCAATGAGCCGGTCGGTGGCGCGCACCGCGACAACAAACAGATGGCTTCCAATTTGAAGCGAGCGCTGAACGACGCGCTGCGTCAGGTCAGCGACCTCAAGCCGCAGGAATTGCTCGACCGCCGCTATGCGCGCTTGCAAGCCTATGGCCGATTCACCGACACCAAGGCACGCTGATCCCGCTGCGGGGCCAACCCGCCGCACGCTGGCCGTGGCCTACAGCGGCGGCCGCGATTCCACCGCCTTGTTGCACGCCGCAGCCACCCAAGCTGATCGGCTGAATGCGGCCGGTGCCGACCTGCAGGTGGTTGGCTTGCATATTCACCACGGCTTGAGCCTCCAAGCCGACGCTTGGTTGCTGCACTGCCAGGTGCAATGTGCGGCGTGGGCCGCTGCCGGTTTGCCGCTGACCTTGAGTTGGCGGCGCTTGGACAGCCGACCCGCCGCCGCACAAAGCGTCGAGGCCTGGGCCCGTGAGGCGCGCTATGCCGCGCTGACGCAAATGGCGCAAGAGGCGGGTGCTGACCTGCTGTTGCTGGCCCACCACCAGCGTGATCAAGCCGAAACCTTTGTGTTGCAGGCCTTGCGTGGTGCCGGAGCGGCCGGGCTGGCTGCCATGCCGGTAGAGCAGTGGCGCGGTGGTCTGTGTTGGGCGCGGCCTTGGCTGAGCCAGCCGCGCGAGGCGGTGGAGGCTTATGTGCAAGCGCATCGCCTGAGTCATATCGAAGACGACAGCAACGCCGACCCCCGTTACGCCCGCAATCGTCTGCGCCATGCCGTGTGGCCGGCGTTGCTGGACGCCTTCCCTCACGCCGAAACCAGTCTGGCGCAGGCTGCAAACTGGGCGCAGCAGGCACTCGCTTTGCAGCAAGAACTGGCCACTCAGGATCTGCCTGCGCTGCTCGATCCGCAGGGTTCGCTGCAGGTGTTTGCTCTGCAAGCACTGTCGCCGGCGCGTGCCAGCAACGCCTTGCGTGCGTGGTTGCAGCGGCAAACAGGCCGTCCGGCGCCCGCCAGCCTGGTGCAACGCTTGCAAAAGGAATGGACTCATGCAGATCACGGGCATTGGCCCTGTGCGGCGGGGCGGCTGGAGCTCTACCGTGGTCGACTCAGCTATGTCAACGAGAAACTGGCGTCGCCTTCGGGGGCGGAGCGTGTGTTGAATCTGGGCTTGTCGGGCTGGCACGCTCAAGTGGACTGGGGTGGCGGGTGGCAGGTGCAGACGGTGCCGTCCGGTGGTGTCAGCCCTGAATGCTTGCAGAACGTCGTGATGCGCGCACGGCAGGGCGGCGAGCAGTTCCAGCGCCACCCGGCCAGCCCGGCGCGCAGCTTGAAGAAATCCTATCAAGCGGCGGCCGTCCCCGCGTGGCAGCGCCAGGGCCCCTTGTTGTTCGTGGGAGATGTTTTGCTGTTCGCGCCTGGCCTGGGCTTGGACGCGCGCTGGCTTGCGCAAGAGGGCGCTGCGCAGTACG
>CANFYD010000178.1 GCA_947450745.1 Burkholderiales bacterium | reverse complement strand
TGGCAACGGTGTGCTGTTGCTGCCCCTGGACGACCCCTGGCAAACACTCGCCGCCGGGTTGGCTGCCTTTGAGCCGGGTTTTGAGCTGACCCGTCAGCAGCCAGACGACCAAGTGCGAGAAGAAGTGCGGGAAGCCCTCCGCCCATGATCCTGCTCGACACCAACATCTGCATCTACATCATCAACAACAAACCCGCTGCGGTGCTCGCGCGTTTTAAGCAGTACCGGCTGGGCGACGTGGGGCTGTGCAGCGTGGTGGCTGCCGAGTTGGCGTTTGGCGTGGCCAAAAGTGGCTCAGTGCGCAACCGGCAGGCGCTGGAGATGTTTTTGGCTCCGTTGACTATTCTGCCGTTCGATGAAGCAGCCGTCTGGGCCTACGGCGACTTGCGCGCCGACCTGGAGCGCCGTGGCACCCCCATAGGCTCGCTCGACACCATGATTGCCGCCCATGCCTTGAGCCAGCAAGCTTTGCTGGTCACCAACAACACACGCGAATTTGCCAAGGTGCCCGGCTTGCAATTGGACAACTGGGTCACCGCCGCTTGAGTTTTTCCAGCTATGTCAGCGCTCGCACCGCAGCGTCGGCGACGCGCCCAGGGAAGCTGAGCTCCCACAAGGGAGGAAGCTGCAACTTGCGCGGCCTGAGTCCCCGGCGTCAGGCGGCGGCTTGGGCCTAGCGTGAGGTAGACCGTACGTCAGGTCAAAGACTGTTCAATAGGTCGTTCACGTCATTTACGCCGTATATGTCCGATTAATTAGACAAGTAAACCATCATTGTCTAATATGGCGGACATGAAGACGAAGACTCCACGGCCTTTTCCGTCCGTCGACCGACAGCTCAAAACCTTTGGACAACGCCTGCGGGAGGCGCGCCTGCGCCGGGACATCTCCACCGTGCTGTTTTGCGAGCGGATGAATGTCTCGCGCGACACCTTGAACCGCCTCGAAAAAGGGGATGCCTCGATCGCCATTGGCACCTATCTTCGGGCACTGCGCGTGCTGGGCCTGGACAAAGATTTCGATACGGTGGCCAAGAACGACGAACTCGGCCGCAAGCTCCAGGATGCCAAGCTGCTGGTTCGCACGCCTCGCGGACGCGCGGCGAAGCTTCTGGGGATCGCAGCAGATGCAAAAGAGGCAAAAAGCGCAGTAGATATAGCGGACACAGCAGACGCCACAGCCCCAGGAAAGTCCTTCGATGAGTAAAGCCCCTGCACGCGGGGACCGCGAAACCTACAACGTCCATTTCGAGGCGGCGGAGTTGGGTATCCGGGAACAGGTCGGCATCCTTCATCGCAATCTGCGCAAGGAAGACCTGCCGGCCTCCTTTCAATACGCTCCGACCTGGGACGAGCACCCGGGTAAGTTCATGCTCGACCCACGGCTGGACCTTCATTTGGGGGAGCAGTACCCCGATGCCGGCGCGCCGGGCTTTGGCATTTTTCTGGATTCGGCACCCGACCGGTGGGGGCGGATGCTGATGGAGCGACGCGAGGCGGCCGAAGCCGACCGCGAAGACCGGCCCATGAAAGTGCTGCGCGAAGTGGACTTCCTGTTGGGAGTGCACGACGTCACCCGCATGGGGGCGCTGCGCTTTCGCAAGGTGGACGGTATCAACTTTCTCGACGACCGCGAAAAAGCTGCACCTCCCGCCGCCAGCTTGGCTGAACTCGCCGACATCAGCCGTAGGCTGGAGGAACCCGGGGTTGAGAAACTTCCTGAATACGAGCGCTGGTTGTCCATCCTCATCGCCCCAGGCACTTCCCTCGGCGGTGCGCGCCCCAAGGCGAACTTCACCGACCTGACGGGTAAGCTCTGGTTCGCGAAATTTCCCTCCATGGAGGATCGCTATGACGTCGGTGGCTGGGAGTTTCTCGTTCACGAGATGGCGCGTGCTGCCGGCGTTTGGGTACCGGCTTCGCGGCTGGAAAAATTCGGGGATGGACATCGCACGTTCTGTGTCGAGCGCTTTGACCGCCTGGGCGAGAGCCGCCGCATGTTTGTATCGGCGATGACCCTGCTTGAACGCCAAGACGGGCAAGCCGGTGCCAGCTACGTTGACCTGGCCCAACTGATTTCCGACCAAGGGGCTCAGAACCACATCAACGCGGACCTCGAACAACTGTATCGTCGGGTCGTCTTCAATGTTCTTGTCGGGAATCGGGACGACCATCTGCGTAATCACGGGTGCCTGCGCGACAAAACCGGCTGGTGCCTTGCCCCTGCATTCGACATGAACCCAAGTCTTTACAAACAGGAGCATGCCTTGACCTTGGACGGCAACGTGGCCGCCCCGAGCATGAAAGCGGTGCGGGACACTGCGGCGGATTTCTATCGCCTCACCCAAGCCCAGGCAGCCGCCATCGAGAAACAGGTGATGGACGTGGTCCAGGAGTGGCAGAACCGGGCCGAGCGGCTGAACATGCGCCGACTCGAAGTTCAACAAATGGCCAAAATCTTTCTCTCATGTTGACCCTGGGCGGCCACAGTGGCCAACGCATAAGTGGGACGAGGCTTGGCTGCCACCGGAGCTGTTGGATGCCTGATTCAGAAGTCCTGACACCGCGATGAGGCAAGTCCTGTGAACAATCAGCCGCCCAAGCAGCCATTGGCTCACCCGGGTCGCCGGCGCAAATTGCATGTCGGCCACTTCGCCTTCATGCGCTCGGTCGTGCAGGGGCTCGATCCACGCCACAGCTGGGCGCGCTATTTGCAGCTCGAAGGCGAGGCCAGCGATCAACGCGTCGTGCGCGCCACCATCGCTTGGATTCGGGACGAGTTCGCGGCTGCGGCCAAGCGTTTGGCCCGACCGGGGACGGCCCGCTTGGTGCGCATGGATGTCAGCCAACTGGCCGGTCCCGCACTCGAATTGCCGAGCTTGGAAGCGTTCGCGCAAGAGCAGGGCCTGGAAGACTTCGGGCAGGCCGAGCAAGTGGCCGCCTTCGAGGACGCCTACGGTCCGGCCACGCAGCGCGCGCGCCAGCGGGCTCGCCTGATCACCCGCCAGCTCGAAGCGCTGCGCTGGCTCGAAGGTTTAATCGCCCAAGCGCCGCAGGCGGGCGACTCGGTGGCCGCCTGGTTGCATCCGGCCTTGGCCACACACCTGGAAGCCGCCGATATCTTCACGCTGGCGCAACTGGTCGAACGCATCAACGGTGTGGGCCGGCGCTGGTATGCCGGTATCCCGGCGATCGGGGCGGGCAAAGCACAGCGCATCGTGGACTGGTTGCAGGGCCTTGCCAATGCATTTGAGGACGGCAGCAATTACAGCAGCGAAGGCCCCACCGATCACAGCTTCGGTCTGCAACTCGGCCGCCACGTGGCGTTGCCGCGCCGCCAACTCTTCGCCCACGAACTGCAGGCCGTGGTCGCGCCGGCCACCGCCATCCGTCCCTTGGAAAAGTTCCTCGTACCGGCTGAGCTCGACGGCTCGCAGGGCCTCTACCGGCGGCCTCAAGTGCAGTGCTTGCTGAAGGCCAGCAATGACCACCAGGCCATCCTCGCGTGGCTGCGCTCCAAGCACGGCCTCACGCCCGAGCAGAAAGCGCAGTTACTGGCGCGCCGGCGTCAACGCACTGCGGGTTTACAAACGGAGGCTGACAGCGTCACCGAACCAGGCCTCGATTGGCTGCAAGCCCTGTCGCACACGCAGCGTGCCTATCGCAAGGAAGCCGAGCGCTTCCTGCTCTGGGCCATCCTACACAAGGGCCGGGCTTTGTCTTCGATGAGCAATGAGGACTGCACCGCTTACCGTGACTTCCTGGCTGACCCGCAGCCGCGCAGCCACTGGTGCGGGGAGCGGGCGCGCGAGCGCTGGTCGCCGCTGTGGCGGCCGTTCGAGGGGCCGTTGTCGGCGTCGGCGCAGCGCCACGCGGTCACGATTTTGAAGAACCTGTATGGCTTTTTGGTGGACCAGAACTACCTGATGGGCAACCCCTGGTCGGCGGTGGGCGTCCCCAGGAATTCGGGGCCCCGGGTGAACGCGGGCCGCAGCTTCACGCTGGCGCAGTGGGGCTTCATCGACGCGCAGTTGCAGCAGTTGACGCAGACGCAGCCGACCTCGGCCAACATCCGGCTGGCGTTCGGTCTTCAGCTGCTCTACGCGACGGGGCTGCGCTTGTCGGAAGTGGTTGCGGCGACTGTGGATGACCTGCGCTGGGTCGAGTACCCCGCCGAAGCACATGACGAACAGCCACTCGAAGGCTGGATGCTGAGAGTGGTCGGCAAGGGGCAAAAGGAGCGCGAAGTGCCGGTGCCGCTCGACGTCATCGGCCAACTCAGCCCCTACCTCGCGTCACGCGGGTTGGATCCGGATCCTGAGGACATCGGCAATCAGGGCGCGCATCTGTTGGGCAAGGCCAGCGATGCGGCCGAGCGTGCGCCGGGGCTGAACGGCAAGGTTGGAAAGAGCGGACTGAACAGACTGACTGGGCGACCTCCAACCGCCGCGCCGTTTGACCCATGCGAGGGCATCGCGGCAACGACCTTCTACGAGCAGACCAAAGCCTTCTTCACCCACTGTGCCGACGTGCTGCGAGGGCAGGGTGACCAGAAGGGTGCCGAGCGCTTGGCCAAGGCGAGCACACATTGGATGCGGCACTCACACGCCAGCCACGCCATCGCCAGCGGCATGCCGATCGAAATCGCGCAGCAAAACCTCGGACACGCTTCGCTGGCGACCACGACCGTGTACGTGACGACCGAGCAGAAACGGCGGCTGCGGGCGGTCGAGGCGTTTTGGAAACGGTGAGTGCGGCGCAGCCTTGGGCGCAGATCTTGCCAGCGCGCGGGAGCGCAAAGCGCAGCAATGTGGAGCCCATGTTGTGATGAGCAGGTACTTGCTAGACACGATTTTGGTTTCTGAGCTTCGCCCACACGGTGGTGTGGTGGTGGCCTAGTTGGAACCGATGGATGATGCCTAGCTGTATTTGTCAGCTGTCACCCTTGACGCGATACAAGCTGGTATCGAGTTGGCGCGAGAGCAAGACCCAGGCAAAGCCGACGAAATTGAAGCGTGGCTGGAGTTGCTCGCTGGAGCCTATAACGTCATGCTCATGGATGCGGCAGCCTTTAGGGCTTGGGCGCGATTGATGCACAGGAAGTCGAATACGCTCTTTGAAGATGCAATGATTGCTGCGGCTGCGAAAGGGCACGGGTTGACGGTTGGAACGAGAAATGTGACCGATTTCAATGCGTTGGGGCTAGAGGTTTTCAATCCATTAGCACCTGCTTAGGGCGGAGTGAGTGTCCACCTCTCGTTCACGCACTCGCCCAGCTTCAATCTGCCACATCACTGCGCGCACTTGCATGCACTTTTTTGAATTCTTCAACTTGCGGTAAGTAAGTCTGGTTGACCGTGCTTGAAAAGGGCGCTTCGGCATCCTTTTCAGTGGCTGCGGGCCTATCTAGCTTCCTCTGGAAAGCGCTCTGGTCAGTCCAAATGAAGCCGAGGTGAATAAGGGTTTCAGATAAAAAGGCCAGTGAAAAGTTCCGCGAGCAGGATTTTGCGAATCGATATTGCGTGACTCACTACCAGGCGTTGCTGCCAGGTCCGCCCTTAAATGGCCCGACCAATTCAGGTGTTACCCACCCGCCATAGAAACTGCCTGCTTGGGGAGTGACCCTGGCCCCTCCCACAGTGCAGTCAAGCTCATGAGCGTAAAAAGCCACACATTCAGCTAGCGGCTCGGCCCCAGCCAGGGGCTGTGGGTAACTCCATGCAACCATCGCCAAACGACGTGAACCATCAACCAAATGCCAGTAGCAAGCTGGACCCTTCCACTCACACAGCGAGCCGCCACCTGCTGAATGCAACAGCTCACGCTGAACATCGACGAGTGGCAAGTAAAAGCTGGGCGGATGGGCGGTCTCACGCACTGCCCAGGCGCTGCATGTGCGAGCTATCTCGAGATCGCCCCAGCGCACGACGATCTCACGCGCGTCGCGTACCAGTTCTGGCGGGCGTGGAAAGTCCCACACCGAAACCTGCCCCGGCTCGGTTGGATCGGCGAAAGGTGGACGATCATGTCCGCGCCAGCGCCATTGCGCGCGGGCCATAGCCAATCGGTCGTATTTATTACCAGTCATGGCTTAGATATTAAAGGGCCAAGCAAATCGGCTCGACCCCGTGGGCTTCGCGGTGCCCGTCGATGAAGCACCTCACAGCTTGAATCGGCAGTCGAGCTCCGCCGGTGCGAAGAATGCGCTGCCCAACTTCAGGATCTCGTTGGCCTTGCTCAGCTCGCGTTCAAGGTCCTTGATACGCGGGGCCTCAGCAGTGGTGGTGCCCTCGCGCTGGCCGGTATCGCGCCCGCGCCAGCGCACGCACGATGCAGCGTTTCGCGCCGCGCACCCGATCTAGGCTGCAATCGACACAGTGGCGGCCCATTGCGATCCGTGCTAACTCTGGGACTCCAGCACCATGCGCACGGCCTGCTCCGTGACCTCAGGTGAAAACTTCGGTGACTTCTTCATGGCTCCATCTTCTCAACTGTTGGAGCTTCCTCAAATCCCGGGCCGGTTCAGTCGGAACAAGACGGCGCTTGGACGCGCCGCCGCGCGACTGGAAGTATGTAGGCCACTAACGCGTGGGGCCTTCGCGCGAGCTGCCATTCAAGGCACCGCGCGGTCATGCGATATCTGACGCTTGACGCGCTTCTAGTGCGGCAACCCCACATAGTTTTCCGCCATCACCGTGGACGCGGCGGTGGAATTGACCAGGTAGTCGAGCTCGGCGTTTTGCAGCTTCTGGACGATGGCACCGTCGTCCGGGAAGCGGTGCATCAGCGTGGTGAACCACCAGGAGAAGCGCTCGGCCTTCCAGACCCGACGCAAGCAGAGGTCGGAGTAATGGTCGATGCCGACCCGGCTGCGCTCGCCGTAGAACTCCATGAAAGCCCGCGACAGATAGCGCACATCGGAAGCGGCCAGGTTCAGGCCCTTGGCCCCGGTGGGCGGCACGATGTGCGAGGCATCACCAGCCAGAAAGAGCCGGCCAAAGCGCATCGGTTCGGCCACAAAGCTGCGCAGCGGAGCGATGCTTTTCTCTATCGACGGGCCGGTGACCAGCGCTTCAGCAGCCGCCGGGCCGATGCGCGTGCGCAATTCGTCCCAAAAGCGGGCATCGCTCCACTGCTCGACCTTATCGGTCAACGGGCATTGCACGTAGTAGCGGCTTCGGGTGGGCGATCGCATGCTGCACAGGGCAAAGCCGCGTTCATGGTTGGAATAGATCAACTCATGCGCCACTGGCGGTGTGTCCGACAGCACGCCCAGCCAGCCGAAGGGGTAGACCTTTTCGTAATGCTTCACTGCGGTGGCCGGCACGCTGGCCCGGCTGACGCCGTGGAAACCGTCA
>CANFYD010000177.1 GCA_947450745.1 Burkholderiales bacterium | reverse complement strand
CTCTGGAGCGCAAGCATTTCTGCAGCCTGCTGGAGCATCCAAAAACGCAGGAAAGAGTGATGGGGATGTTGCAGACTGGGAAACCGGTAAGAAACTAAATACAAGGGGACAGATCGCCCGAGCGTACCCGCGAGTAGCTCTGTCCCCTCTGACTAGAGATTACTGTGTGGTCGCCGAGCCTTGTTAGGCGTTGCTCGTAACCGAGTCTGCAGCCCACCACCCCATTCCGATTTCCACTGATCAATTGAAAGGATCAGGATCATGAGCAAGCAAGTCCAAGAAGCCTACATCTGCGCCGCCACCCGTCTGCCCATCGGCAAATCGGGTCGTGGCTATTACAAGAACACGCGGCCGGAAGAGATGCTGATGCGCGCCATTCAGGCCGCCTTGGCCCAAGTGCCGACGCTGGACCCGGCGGCGATCGAGGACGCCATCGTCGGCTGCTCCTTCCCCGAGGGCGAGCAGGGCATGAACATCGCCCGCGTGGCGGCGGTCTTGTCGGGCCTGCCAACTTCGGTCGGCGGCGTGACGGTGAACCGCTTTTGCGCCTCTGGTTTGAGCGCCATCCAGATGGCGGCCGACCGCATCCGTGTCGGCGAGGCCGAGGTCATGATCGCGGCCGGCGTCGAGTCGATGAGCATGGTGCCGATGAGCGGCAACAAGCCCTCGCTGGCGCCGTCCATTTTCGAGCGTGACGAGAACATCGGCGTCGCTTACGGCATGGGCTTGACGGCCGAGAAAGTGGCGCAGCAGTGGAAGATCTCGCGCGAAGCGCAGGATGAATTCGCGCTGCAATCGCATTTGCGCGCGCTGCGGGCCATTGAGGCCGGTGAGCATCTGAACGAGACGACGCCGTTCGAGCTGCTGGAGCGCACGCCCAACCTGCAAGACGGCTCGATCAACCTGCGCAAGCGCATCGTCGATAGCGACGAAGGCCCGCGCCGTGAAACCTCGCTGGAAGGCTTGGCCAAACTGCGCGCCGTGTTTGCGGCCAAGGGCAGCGTGACCGCAGGCAACAGCTCGCAAACCTCCGACGGTGCCGGTGCGCTGATCATCGCGTCCGAGAGTGCGGTCAAGCGCTTCGGCCTGACGCCGCTGGCACGCTTTGTGTCCTTTGCCGTGCGCGGTGTGCCGCCGGAAATCATGGGCATCGGCCCGATCGAGGCGATACCCGCCGCGCTGAAGCTGGCCGGCATCCGCGCCCAAGACCTGGACTGGATCGAGCTGAACGAAGCGTTTGCCGCGCAGTCGCTGGCGGTGCTGAACGATCTGGACAGCAAGGGCATCGTGCTGGACCGCGCCCGCGTCAACCCGAACGGCGGCGCGATTGCGCTGGGCCACCCGCTCGGCGCGACCGGTGCGATCCGCTCCGCCACCGTCGTCCACGCGCTGCGCCGCCACAACTTGAAGTACGGCATGGTGACGATGTGCGTGGGCACCGGTCAAGGTGCGGCCGGCATTTTTGAGCGCGTCTGAAGTGGCGATCGGTCGGCGCCAGCTGTTGCGCGCCGCCGTGGTGCTCACCTCGCCCGCGCTGCTGGCCGGCTGCGCGGGCGAGGTGCAGCGCTTCGCCAGCTGGGCCCAGGCCCGCAAAGCGGTGTTCGAGTTGCTGTTCGGCAGCCCCCGCTTGAGCGGCAGCTGGACGTTGTCGCAGATGCTTCAGCATGTGGCGCAGGGCATTCACTACTCGATGACGGCCTTCCCGGAGCTGAAACCGGGCTGGTACCGGGCCACTGTCGGCGCGGGCGCTTTTGCCGTCTTCAATGCGCGCGGCAAAATGTCGCACAGCCTGGATGAGGCCATTCCGGGTGCGCCGGCGTTGAATGCCGAGCTCAGCCTGAAGTCGGCGGTGCAAGGTTTGCTCGACGCGATGGACGCGTTTGCCGCCTTCCAGGGAGCGCTGGCGCCGCATTTTGTTTACGGTGCGCTGGACCGGGCCGACTATGAACGTGCCCATCTGATGCATTTGGCCAATCACTGGCAGGCCTTGACTGGCTGATTTTTCTCATCCCCCACCAAAAAGGAAGCCCCATGAGCATCAAGACCGCCATCGTCAACGGCGTGGCCACGATTGAAATCGCCCGGCCAGAAAAGAAGAACGCACTGACCCGCGTGATGTATCAGGCCATGACCGATGCGTTGGTGGCCGCCAACACCGACAAGAGCGTGCGCGCGGTGCTGATCCAGGGGCAGCCGAACATCTTCACCTCGGGCAATGACATCGAGGACTTCATGGGCAGCCCGCCGCGCGACGAAGAAGCGCCGGTGTTCCAGTTCATGCGGGCGCTGGTCACTTGTGAAAAACCGGTCGTGGCAGCGGTCAACGGGGCCGCCATCGGCATCGGTACCACGATGCTGCTGCACTGCGACTTCGTCTTTGTGGCCGACGACGCCCGGTTGGCCATGCCGTTCGTGGCACTGGGGCTGGTGCCTGAGTTCGCGTCCAGCCTGGTCGTGCCGCGTTTGATGGGCCATGTGAAAGCCGCCGAAAAGTTGCTGCTGGGCGACCCGTTCACCGGTGCCGAGGCGGTGGAATGCGGCATGGCCAACGCCGTGTTGCCGCCGGCCGAAGTGGTGTCTCATGCACGCCGCGTGGCCGAGCGCTTCAACAACTTGGCCCCCAGCGCTGTGCGTGAAAGCAAGCGCCTGATGCGCAGCCACACCACCGCACAGGTGATGGAGACGATACAGGTCGAAGCCGAGATCTTCGGTGCCCGCCTGCGCTCACCCGAAGCGACCGAGGCTTTCCAGGCCTTTTTTCAAAAGCGCCAGCCGGACTTCTCCAAATTTGAGTGAGAGGCGGAGGCGGGGTGCTGAGCCGGGTCTTGTCCCGGCCGGCCTGCTCAGCGATGTTCGAACGTGCGCGGCTTGCCGGCGCTGTCAATCGCCACATAGGTCAGGTTGGCTTCGGTGACCTTGACGACTTGCGGGTTGGTCGGGTCGCGTTCGGCCACCACGTCCACATGGACGGTGATCGACGTGCGGCCGATGCGGGTGACTTGCGCGTAGAACGACAGCAAGTCGCCGACCGAGACCGGCTGTTTGAAGATGAACTCATTCACCGCCACGGTGGTGACGCGGCCGCGTGACACCCGGCTGGGCAGCACCGAGCCGGCAATGTCCACTTGCGCCATGATCCAGCCGCCGAAGATGTCGCCGTTGGCGTTGGCATCGGCCGGCATCGGCATCATGCGCAAGACCAACTCGCGCGGGTGGACGGGCGCGGCCAAGGCCGGGTTGGGTGAGGTCAGATCAGACATGGGGTTCCCTGAGACAATTGAATTTGTGGGGTCATTCTCGGCTACCGCCCTGTTGAATCTAGGTTGAAAAAGCAAATACCGATGCGTAGCCTCTCCGCGATCTCCCCACCTGCTGACTCCAGCACCGCGTCCATACCCGTCCCCAGAACCGACTGGGCCACCATCCGCAAACTCCTGCCCTATTTGTGGCGCTATCGCTGGCGCGTCGGTTTTGCCTTGAGCTTCATGTTGTGCGCCAAGCTGAGCAACGTCGGCGTGCCGCTGCTGTTGAAGTCTTTGGTAGACAGCTTGGCGATCAAGCCGGGCTCGGCCGCCAGCTTGGCTGTGGTGCCGCTGGGTTTGTTGGTGGCTTATGGGGCCTTGCGGTTGACCAGTTCGGTATTCAACGAGCTGCGCGAGCTGATCTTTGCGAAGGCGACCGAGGGCACGTCGCGCAGCATTTCCCTGCAAGTGTTCCGCCATCTGCACGATTTGAGTCTGCGTTTCCACCTGGAACGCCAGACCGGCGGCATGTCGCGCGACATCGAGCGCGGCACGCGCGCCGTGCAGTCCCTGATCTCGTACTCGCTCTACAGCATCGTGCCCACGCTGATCGAGGTCACGCTGGTGCTGAGCTTGCTGGCCATCAAGTTCGATGCCTGGTTTGCCTGGATCACGCTGGCCGCGCTGGCGCTCTACATCACCTTTACAGTCACCGTCACCGAGTGGCGCACCAAGTTTCGCAAACAGCTGAACGAACTGGATTCGGTGGCGCACAGCCGGGCGATTGATTCGCTGTTGAATTACGAGACGGTCAAATACTTCAACAACGAAGACTTTGAAGCCCGCCGCTACGACGAGAACCTGGAGAAGCTGCGGCTGGTGCAGCTGAAGTCGCAATCGACGCTGTCCGTGTTGAACCTGGGCCAGCAAGTGATCATCGCCACCGCGCTGGTGCTGATGTTGTGGCGAGCCACCGAAGGCGTCGTGGCCGGCAAGATGAGCTTGGGTGATCTGGTGATGGTCAACGCCTTCATGATCCAGCTCTACATTCCGCTGAACTTTTTGGGCGTGATCTACCGTGAAATCAAGCAGGGCCTGACCGACTTGGACAAGATGTTCGGCCTGCTGGAGCGGGCCCGCGAAGTGGCCGACGTGCCGGATGCGCAAGAGCTGGTGGTGCGCGGTGCTGCGGTGCGCTTTGATCATGTCAGCTTCGCTTACGACAAGGCGCGGCCGATCCTGCATGACATCTCGTTCGAGATCCCCGCTGGCAAAAAGGTCGCCGTGGTGGGCCCGAGCGGGTCGGGCAAAAGCACGCTGGCGCGGCTGCTCTATCGCTTTTATGACATCGACGCCGGCAACATCACCATCGACGGTCAGGAGTTGCGCTCGGTGACGCAGTCCAGCTTGCGGCGCGCCATCGGCATCGTGCCGCAGGACACGGTCTTGTTCAACGACACGGTGGCCTACAACATCGCTTACGGTCGTGCCGGAGCGTCGCAGGAGCAGGTCGAGGCGGCGGCCCGTGCGGCGCACATTCACGCCTTTATCGCGGCCACGCCGAAGGGTTACGACACGATGGTGGGCGAGCGCGGGCTCAAGCTCAGCGGCGGGGAAAAGCAGCGGGTGGCGATTGCGCGCACTTTGCTGAAGAACCCACCGGTGCTGATTTTTGACGAAGCGACCTCGGCACTCGATTCCACCAATGAGCGGGCGATTCAGGCCGAGCTGGAATCGGCCGCGCAGAACAAGACGGTGCTGGTGATTGCGCACCGCTTGTCCACCGTGGTGGATGCGCATGAAATCCTGGTGCTGGAGGCCGGCCGCATCATCGAGCGCGGACACCACGAGCAGTTGATGGCGTTGCAGGGCACTTATGCGCGGATGTGGCGCTTGCAGCAGAGCGGTGGCGATGGCCCGGTTGTTGTTTTGCCGTCAGCCTCGTGAGTTAGGGATTGCGGTCGGACCCAAGGGTTTGTTGGGATAGCTGAGACCATAATCTGCGCGGCTACACTGAATCGGTGGAAACCAAATGGTTTGAAGACTTTGTCAGCTTGGCCGAAACGCGCAGTTTTTCGCGTTCGGCACAGCTCCGCCACGTGACTCAACCGGCCTTCTCGCGCCGTATCCAGGCGCTGGAGGCTTGGGCCGGGGTGGACTTGGTGGATCGCTCGTCTTACCCGACACGCTTGACCGGTGCTGGTGAGACCTTGCTCGGCCAGGCGGTGGACATTCTGGGCAGCCTGCAATCGACCCGCAATATGCTGCGCAGCCACCAGGCGACCGGCCAGGACATGATCGAATTCGCGGTGCCGCATTCGCTCGCGTTCAGCTTTTTCCCTCATTGGCTGATGGATCTGCGCCAGAGCTTCGGGGCGATCAAGTGCCGGCTCAATGCGCTGAATGTGCACGACGCGATGCTGCAGTTGAGCGAAGGCAATTGCGATCTGCTGATCGTCTATCACCACGCCAGCCAGCCCTTGCAACTCGACCCGGAGCGCTATCAGATGGCCTCGCTCGGCGTTGAAACGCTGGCTCCGTACGCAAAGGCCGATGCGCGGGGTCAGCCCTTGTTCAGCCTGCCGGGCCAGCCGGGCCAGAAGATTCCTTTTCTCAGCTATGCCGCGGGGGCTTATCTGGGGCGTTTGGTCGAGCTGATTGCCAAGGAATCGGCGCAGCCGCTGAAGCTGGATTCCATCTATGAAACCGACATGGCCGAAGGCCTGAAGGCGATGGCGACAGAAGGGCACGGCTTGGCCTTCTTGCCGGGCAGTTTGGTCAAGAAGGAGTTGGCCGGTCGGCATTTGGTGCGGGCGGCGGCGGACGGGGAGTTCGAGCTGGAAATGGAGTTGCGCATCTATCGCGAGCGGCCGGCGGTGTCGCGCCGCAACAAACCTGCTGCCTTGGCCTTATGGGATTTTTTGACCCGCGTTCAATAGAGCGCGGTTTTGGTCGAACGCGTGAAAACACGCGGTCGAGTTCGTATCGGGGCGTTGTCTTCCCTTACCGGGGATAGCCTCACTACTTTTACCCCTTGAATCCTCAGGAGTTTTATGAAGAAGTCGCTTATTGTTCTCGCCTTGGCTGCGGCTACAGGACTCGTGCAGGCCGAAGACACACTGAAGAAGATCAAGGACAGCGGCACCGTCACCATGGGCGTGCGCGAATCCTCGGGCGCCTTGTCCTACACGCTGGGTGACGGCAAATATGTCGGCTACCACGTTGAAATCTGCCAGAAGGTGTTGGCTGACGTGCAAAAGCAGCTGGGCCTGGCCAAGCTGGAACTGAAGTACCAGCCGGTGACCTCGCAAAACCGCGTCCCGCTGGTGCAAAACGGCACCGTCGATATCGAGTGCGGCTCGACCACCAACAACGCCACCCGTCAGAAGGATGTGGCCTTCGCGGTGACCACCTTCGTCGAAGAAGTGCGTATCGCCGTCAAGGCCAATTCGGGCATCAACTCGGTCGAGCAACTGGTCGGCAAGACGGTGGCAACCACGACAGGCACCACTTCGGTGCTGACGCTGCGCAAGCATGAGCGTGCCAACGGCGTGAACTTCAAGGAAGTGTTCGGCAAGGACCATGCCGACAGCTTCTTGCTGGTGGATACCGGCCGTGCTGATGCCTTCGTGATGGACGGCTCCTTGCTGGCGGGCTTGATCTCGCGGGCCAAGAACCCGGCCGACTTCAAGATCGTCGGCGAGGTGCTGTCGGTGGAACCGATCGCCATCATGATGCGCAAGGACGACCCGGCGTTCAAGAAGGCCGTCGATGACAGCATCAAGGCCATGATCAAGTCCGGCGACGTCGCCAAGCTGTATGACAAATGGCTGATCCAAGCCATTCCGCCCGCCAACACCAAGGTCGGTCTGCCGATGAGCGAGAGCTTGAAAACAGCCCTGGCCAACCCGAACGACAAGCCGGCTGAGGACTACGCGAAGCGTTAAGGCTTTGTGTGCCAGAGCAGTTCGCTGCTCTGGCACCAAATCATTAGTGCTTTGCGTGCCTGACCAGGTCGTTCCTGCTCTGGCACCAACTCATTACTGCTTTGTGTGCCTGACCAGGTAGCGCTGCTCTGGCACCAACTCATTACTGCTTTGTGTGCCTGACCAGGTACCCCTG